>JAJYWT010000143.1 GCA_021791345.1 bacterium | reverse complement strand
GACGGGGGCGGGCCTTCCGGGGCAGTACAAGCTGCAGGCCCGCGACCGTCGGCTCGCCCGCCGGGACCCTGTCGAGTCGTGGTGGAGCGAAGGGGACTTGAACCCCTGACCTCTGCCGTGCGAAAGCAGCGCTCTGCCAGCTGAGCTATCGCCCCCGGGGGCAGTATAGACCCGACCTGCCGCCGCCAGCCTTACGAAAAGGGAGAGAGGTTCAGCTCCCGCGGCGCTGCCAGCGGGTCTTCTTGAGCATCTTCTTGTGCTTGTGCTTGCGCATCTTCTTGCGCCGCTTCTTAATCACCGAACCCACGAAGAAGAGCACCTCACAAGCGCCCGCAGGCGGATCTGGGACAGCCCTCCACGCGGCTGCCCGGGGACCCCGGTAGTCTAAGGGGGCGCCGGGCGGTGCGTCAACTTCGGCCGAATTGGGGAGGAGCTCATGGAAACCCTCTGGGCGCCGTGGCGGATGGCCTACATCGACAGGGTGACCGACTCCCAGCCGTCAGCGGAGTGCATCTTCTGCCGTGCCCTGGGGGCCGGAGACCGGGAGTCCCTGGTGGTTCACCGCGGGGCGCTCTCCCTGGTCATGCTCAATCGCTTCCCCTACAACCCCGGGCATCTGATGGTGGCCCCCCGCTCGCACGGTGGCGATCTGGCGGCCCTGGACGCTGATGAACTTGTGAACGTGGTGGAGCAGCTGCAGCTGGCGACCCGGGTCCTTAGGTCTGAACTGGGCTGCGACGGCTTCAACGGGGGCTGGAACCAGGGCCGGGTGGCGGGGGCGGGGATCGACACCCACCTCCACTTCCACCTGGTTCCGCGCTGGTCGGGAGACACCAATTTCATGCCCGTTCTGGCAGAGGTGAAGGTGGTCCCGGAGCATCTCGACACCACCTGGGAGAAGCTGAGCGGGGCATTTGCGGCGGCCAGCGCCGGATAGCGGCGGGCCAGTCCGGCTTCGAGTCCCTCGGGAGGCCGGCTGAACACCTCGCCGGGAGAGGGGCGGCTTTGAACTCCCGGCTGCGGGCGCGGTCCCACCCGCCACACTACCTTGCCTATGCCAGGCCGGTCACCGCGGGCGGGCGACACGTGGCCTTCGCCCGGTTACCGCGCGGATGGCTCGACCTCTCCTGGCAGGGTCAGCTCACACCTGCGAATACGGCCGAGAGCGCCTCCAAACCTCGGGCGAAGGTGGCCTCCAAAGCGGCCCCGTAGCCGACGAGCACCCCGGCGCCCGACCCCTGGCGGTAATAGCCTCCGGCCGCCAGCCCGCCGAGGCCGATGCCCAGGGCCGCGGCCGCGGTGAGGGTGGAGGCCTCCGCGGTGGGGGCGGTGACCGGGACCAGGAGGTCCAGCCCGGCCTCGGCTCCGACAACTGGAAGGTCGGGTCGGACCCGGGCCAGGTTGCGGACCACAGCGTCGCGCCGTTGCCGGTAGCCGAGGCGCATGCGGCGCACGTGGCGGTCGTAGGCCCCACTCCGGAGGAACTCCGCGAAGGTCAGCTGCTCAAGGACTCCACTCTGCCAGTCCGAGTGGGACTTCTGCTCCACCACCGCTGACACGCGCGCCTTCGGGACGACCAGCCAGCCCAGGCGCACTGCCGGGGACAGTGTCTTGGAAAGGGTTCCGGCGTAGACCACCACCTCTGGCCCTAAGCTCTGGAGGGCGCCCACCGGGTGGCGGTCGTACCGGAATTCGCCGTCGTAGTCGTCTTCGAGGATCAGCGCTCCAGTGCGGCGCGCCCAGGCCAAGAGCTGAGCCCGCCGCTGGGGGCTGAGGACGGCCCCGGTGGGGTGCTGCCGGTTGGGGGTGACCACCACCAGGCCGACGTCATCGCGCCCATACAGATGTGCCACCTGGAGTCCCTCGCCATCCACCGGTAGCGCGAGGACCTCACACCCTTGCGCCTGGATAACAGCTCGGTGGAGTGGCAGACACGGATCCTCCATGGCCACCCTGCCCGGCCGCCTCCCCAGGCTGCGGGCCACCAGGCCGAGGCTCTGGATGAATCCCGAGGTCACCACCACTCGGGTGGGGGGCGCCTGCAGGCCGCGGACCCGGCTCAGGTACGCGGCGAGCTCCATCCGCAGGGCCAACTGGCCCTGCGGGGCGCCGATGGAGAAGGCGTGATTGGGTGCCGATCCGATCGCTTGGCGAGCCGCACGCAGCCAGGCCCGGCGCGGGAAGGAGCTCGGGTCGGGCCGCCCAGGCCGGAAGTCGAATTGCCAATGGACGGGCTGGCGCTCGCGCCTTGGTGGTTCCGTCGGCCGATCGCTGTATGCGACGCGCACGATTGTTCCGAAGCCCGTCCTTCCTTGGAGCCAGCCCTCGGCGACCAGCTGCTCGTAGGCCTGGAGGACGGTCCCGCGGGACACGCCGAGGTCCCTGGCCAGCTCCCGGGTCGGGGGCAGGCGGCTGCCCACTGGGAGGCGTCCCGACCGGATCGCCTCCCGCAGCCCCCGCTCGATCCGGGCCCTGAGCCCGGAGGCGCTGGAATCGGTCGTGGTGAGGTCCAGGAAGAGATCGAGCCCGGCAGCTGGCACATTGGCCCATGCTTGCGATGAGTAATTGGACATTGGCGCTGAGCCATTTTGACCTTAGGGTGGTGCCGAGTCAACTCGCGTGGCGTAGAGGAGGAGAACGTCGTGCAGATGGATTGCCAGGGGGCCGCGACCGGCTTCGAGCTACCAAGAATCGATTTGTCCCAGCGGGCCCCGGCGCTCTATCGGGCGATGGTTGTCATGGATGGCGCCGTCGAGCTGGACTCCGGGCTGCGCGACCTGGTCAGCCTTCGGGCGTCCATTCTCAATGGGTGCGCCTACTGCGTGGACATGCACACCATGGACGCCGCGGCCCGAGGCGAGAGCCAGCAGCGTCTCCACGCGGTCGCAGCCTGGCATGAGGCGCCCTTCTTCACCGATCGCGAGCGGGCAGCGCTTCAGCTCACCGACGCGATCACCAACGTGGCGGAGACCCAAGTTCCCCGAGAGGCCTACGAGGTGGCCAGCGAGCACTTTTCGGAGGAGGAACTGGCGCAGCTGATCTGGGCGATCGTGGTCATCAACGCCTGGAACCGAGTTGCGGTGACCGCCCGCCTGCTCCCTGGCGAATACCGACCTGGCTAGCTCGGCAACCGGCCAGACCCGCAGCGATTCGCCAGCCTTACCATCCGAGGAGGACATGCATTGCAGCACCCGATCCCCCGAGCCAACCACCCCGACGACCTGCGGCCTATGTTCGTGGAGCTGGTGGAAGCCGGCGATGCGGACGGGCTCGCCAGCCTCTACGAGCCAGACGCGGTCATCGCCTTCCCCCCGGGACGGCTCAGCCAGGGCCGAGACGCCATCCGGGCGATCTGGGCCTCAATCATCGACGCTGGCATCCCGATCACACTCGAGGCCGCCCTGCCCACCGTGATCTGCGGCGGCGTCGCCCTCACATCGACCGTCCGCGCTGACGGGACCGGCGTCCGCCTCCAGGTGTGCCGGCGCCAGGCCGATGGCAGCTGGCAGCGCGTGATCGATCTCCCGGAGATGGGTGCCTCTGTGCCGGCCTCCACGGTGTAGCCCTTTAGCCAGGCAGTCCGGAACCATCTCCGGCGTCGCCAGCACTCGCAGGTTTGGCGGCCTGCCCGGGTCCTGGAACGGTCTGGACCAGCCGCACCGAGAGGAGCCGGTGGTGGAGCCGGCGGGAATTGAACCCGCGACCTCTTCCATGCCAAGGAAGCGCGCTGCCGCTGCGCCACGGCCCCAAGTCGTCGTGGTCGATGATAGCCGGTCCCATCCAGGCCCTAGCCGACCGGACGTCTTGTGGCCACTCATCATTGGCGCGGCCA
>JAJYWT010000244.1 GCA_021791345.1 bacterium | reverse complement strand
CCGGTTCTGGGGGCGAGCAGCAGCGCCACCACCGTGAGCGGCGCCACCACCACGATGAACGAGTCGGTCTGGGCCCAGATCAGGATGACGGCCAGCAGGCCCCAGGACGCCCACCGCCGCCCCTGCGTCAGCGCCACAAAGCAGGTCATCCAGGCTGCGGCCAGCAGCGCCATCACCCCGGCCGGGAGCGAGGTTATGGCCGGGTCCAGCGCCGCCAGGCCCAGGGCCAGGGCAACCATCGCCATCACCGGATGCGCCCTGCCATCGAGGCGGATCGCCAGCCAGAGCAGCGCCCCCGTCATGGCCCCCATCACCGCCGCCAGGATCTCCAGCAGCCCTATCCCTCCCCACGCATAGATGTGGGCGAGGCCCAGGTCGAGCAGCCACGAGCGTGGGTCGAGGGGTCGAGTTACCGCCATGAAGGAGCTGGAGCCGCCGAGCCCGCGGGACGCTAACAGCCGGCCGGTGGCGATGTGGACGAAGCTGTCGCCGGAGGTCGGCAGGTGCAGCCCCGCAGCCGCCCCACCCAGCACCGCCAGCACCGCGGCTGCCGCCCAGAACCAGCTGCCGTCGGTGGCGAAGACCAGCGAGCTGGCAAGGCCGAGGGCCCGCTCCGACCGGGCGTGCCCGAGTTCTCGCCTGCCCAGCCCCTCCTCGATCAAGGGTGCTCGGTGACCGGCTCCAGAGAGCCCCTCATCCGCCGCAGCCGCCAGAGCTCGGCCAGCATCTTCAGGCTGTCGGACATGGAGTTCACGCTGGTGCCGCTGGCATTGCGCCACACCACCCCGACCTCCACCACCGACAGCCCGCTGCGACAGGCCCGCAGGAGGACTTCGGCATCGAAGCCGAAGCCGGGACACTCAAGCTCGGAGAAGCACACCCGGGCCGCCCGGGCGGTGAAGAGCTTGAAGCCGCACTGGGTGTCGTGCAGCCCCGGCAGCACGAGGAGCCGCAGCAACCGGTTGTAGCTCTTGCCCATCAGCTCGCGGTAGGCGGGCTGATGGAGCTCCACCCGGGAGCCATCAACCGCCCGGGACCCGATCGCGATCTCAGCCCCGGCATCGATCCCGGCTGCCAGCCTGTCCATCTCCTCGATCGGGGTGGAGAGGTCCGCGTCCGTGAACAGCCTCCTGCGCCCGGTTGCCGCGAGCATCCCCGCCTGCACCGCGGCCCCCTTCCCCCGGTTTTCGGGCAGGGCCACCAGCCGCAGCTGCCGCCACGTCCTGGCCCGCTGCCGTACCAGCTCCGCCGTCCGGTCCCGGCTCCCGTCGTCGGCCACCACCACCTCGTAGCGCCAATCCCGAGAGGCGAGGAAGTCATGGATGCGGTCGAGGCTGGGAGGCAGGCGCAGCTCCTCGTTGAAGGCGGGCACGACCACACTGAGATCGAGTTCGTGGCCGGGCATCACTTGGACACGACCCGCCGCTGGCGCATCACCAGGATGAAGAAGGGGGCCGCGCGGAGCATCCGGGGCAGCCGCCAGGGCTGCCGCAGCAGCCGGAACAGCCACTCGAAGCCGTGTGCGCGCATCGCCTTGGGGGCCCGGCGCACCCGTCCGGCCAGGTAGTCAAAGGAGCCACCGACCCCGATCCCCACCGCACAGCCAGAGGCTGCCAGCCAGCGGTCGAGGAAGAGTTCCTGAGCCGGCGCCCCGAAGGCGACCGCGAGCAGGCGCGCTCCACGGGAGCGGATCTCCGCGACCGTCGCCTCGGCGTCCTCCGGCGACCCGCTGCCCCAACCCGCCACCAGAAGACCCGGTATCTCCTGCTGGAGCCGCTCAGCCGCTTCCTGCGCCACGCCGGGGCCGGCGCCCAGGAAGTAGACGCTCCAGCCTCTTCTGGCGCAGAGGGCGCAGAGCTCGAAGAGCAGGTCGACGCCTGGCACCCGCTCCGGGATGGGGCTTCCCAGCCAGCGCGCCGCCCAGCTGACCCCGGCCCCGTCCGCGAGGACCAACCCCGCCCTGAGCAGGACCTCCTTGAACCTGGGGTCGCGCCGCGCGCGCATGACCATCTCCGGGTTCAGGGTCACGATCTGCAGCGGCTCCGCCGCCGCCCCCTGGGCCAGGACCCTTTCACAACGCCGCAGCGCGCCCGCGGTGTCGACCGCGTCGACGGGGACGCCCAGGACCTCGGTCCTGATCGCGGGCGGGTCGCCAGAGACCATCTCAGGGACCATAGCCTGCGTCTGCTGCTGCAACACGGCGCGAGTATAGATCGGCGTGGCAACCCCCAGAGGCCCGCGCTTGAGCCGTTACGAGGTTGCGTTCTCCCGTGTCAGTCGCGCGCCCGCCGCCGCTGCCGCTCGACCGCCTCCAGCCGTGCGTTGGCGACCTCCAAGTCCCGGCTCAGCTCCTCCAGCCGCTGGTCCCCAGCGGAGGCCGCTCGAGAGAGCGCCTCCTCGGCGGCCTTGCGCATGCTCTCGGCGCGCTCCGGGGGGATCGCGTCACAGCGGTCTCCCCTCTGCGCCATGACCGAGACCCGGTCCGGAAGCACCTCCAGGAAGCCGTCCTCCAGGAAGAAGAACTCCTCCTTCTCCTTCTGGCGCACCATGACCTCGCCCGGCTTCAGCCAGGTGAGCAGCGGTGCGTGGCCCGGGAGGACGCCCAGGTCCCCGTCCGCCCCTCGCAGAACGATGAAGTCGCAATCGCCTTCGAAGAGGGGTTTCTGGCTGGCGAGCAGCCTGGTTCTGACCGCCACCTCAGGCAGCTGCCTCCGGCTCCTGGCCCCGGTTCAGGGTGCGCCCGTTCTCGATCGCCTCATCGATCGTGCCCACCATGCGGAAGGCCTGCTCGGGAAGCTCATCCAGGCTGCCGGAGAGGATCTCCTTGAACCCCCTCACGGTCTCGCGAAGCGGCACGTACTTGCCGGGCCGGCCGGTGAACTGCTCCGCCACGAAGAAGGGCTGGCCGAGGAACTGCTGCACCCGGCGGGCACGGTCCACGGTCCTGCGATCCTCGTCGGAGAGCTCCTCCATCCCCAGGATGGCGATGATGTCCTGGAGGTCCTGGTAGCGCTGCAGCACCCGCTGCACCCCCAGGGCGACCTCGTGGTGCTCGGCCCCCACGGTCCGTGGCTCCAGGATCCGGCTGAAGGAGTCGAGGGGGTTCACGGCCGGGTAGATGCCGAGCTCGGAGATCCGCCGGTCCAGCGATACCGTCGCCCCCAGGTGGGCGAAGGTGGTCTGGATGGCCGGGTCGGTGAAGTCATCCGCGGGGACGTAGACCGCCTGCACCGAGGTGATCGACCCCTTGGTGGTGGAGGTGATCCGCTCCTGGAGGTCACCCATCTCGGTCGCCAGGGTGGGCTGGTAGCCCACCGCCGAGGGCATCCGGCCCAGCAGCGCCGAGACCTCGGAGCCGGCCATCATGTAGCGGAAGACGTTGTCGATGAAGAGGAGCACGTCCGCCCCCTCCTCGTCGCGGAATTCCTCAGCCATGGTGAGCCCGGTCAGCGCGATCCGCGCCCTGGCGCCCGGCGGCTCGTTCATCTGCCCGAAGACCAAAGCGGTTTGGTCGATGACCCCGGACTCGTGCATCTCCCCGAAGAGCTGGTTGCCCTCGCGGGTGCGCTCGCCGACCCCGGCGAACACGGAGTAACCCTGGTGCTCCTTGGCGATGTTGCGGATGAGCTCCATCACGATGATGGTCTTGCCCACCCCCGCCCCCCCGAAGAGCCCGATCTTGGAGCCCTTGGCGAAGGTGCAGATCAAATCCAGCACCTTGATCCCGGTCTCCAGGATCTCGGTGGAGACCGCCTGCTCCGAGACCGAGGGGGCCTCGCGGTGAATCGGCATCCGCTTCTCCACCTTCAGTTCCGGCCCCCCGTCGATGGTCT
>JAJYWT010000087.1 GCA_021791345.1 bacterium | reverse complement strand
CCAGGAACCTCGTGTCCACGACCCAGTCGGCCTCCGCCGGCAGCCCGTCGCGATAGCCGAAGGTGAAGCAATCCACCCGCACCACCTCTCGATCCCGCCAGTCATCCAGAAGCTGGGTGAGGTAGGCTCGGTCGTTCGGCCCGATCCCCAGCAGCCGACGGTGGGGCTGGCGGGCCGGTGGCTGGTAGCCAGGGTGCGCCGGGGTCCCCACGTTGACCAGCCAGTAGCGGACGTCGTGGTTGTCGAAGGTGTGAACCCATGACTGGCCGGAGACCTCGCTCACGACCACCGCGGTGTCCGGGCTGGGGAGGAAGTCGGCCCCTGCCAGCCTTGCGGGGGGATCGGTGGTGGGATCCAGGAGGAGGTACCCGGCCTCCTCGACCAGCGGTTCGAGCGCCTCCCGGAAGCGCTCCTCACAGGCCAGAACTGCTAGAGACATCAGATCGCTCCTCTTGCCAACGGATTGGGGCCGCTGGACCCGCCTTCCCCTCTCAGATCCTCGTGCCGCTCCAGCCATTGTCGAACAGCCGACGCTGGGACGGAAGGCCCAGCGGCCACTTCTAAGCTTGCCCTCAGCCACCGCAGACGTAAGCCCAAGCCGCCGGGCCGGGACGCGGGGCACCCCTCGAGAGGAACAGCGACTTGATCGGCTCGCCGAGCCCGTCCTGAGGGCCTAGTCGTTCCCCTCCAGGTCGGGCTCCATCCGCAGCGCCTGCACCGCTGCCTGGACCAGCATGTCCAGTCCCGAGTCCACCAGCGGATCCTCGAAATGGGGGCTCCAGGAGTCCCCTGCCAGGGAGTCGCTCACGGTGAAGCCGGCGGCGAACTCTACTCCCCGAACCTCTGCCACAGCGGCCAACGCTGCCGCCTCCATCTCGACGGTCAGCACCCCCAGCTTGCGGTAGTGCCGGAGCTCCTCCACCGTCTCGCGGTAGGGAGCGTCTATGGTCCAGGTGGGCCCGCGGTGCAGCGGCCTGCCCTGTCGGGCGAGTGCGGCGCCCAGCCGGTCGGTCAAGCCTGCACTCGGCAGGGCCCGGGCCGCTCCCGGCAGGTAGTGGTGGGAGACCCCGTCGTCGCGGACCGCCTCGGTGCACACCACCAGGTCCCCGATGTCCATCTCGGATTGCAGTGCGCCGGCGAGACCGATGGCGATGAATTGCGCCACCCCTGCTGCGGCCAGGTCCTCCAGCCGGTTGGCCGCGGCCGGGGCTCCGATTCCGAACCGGCCCACCATCCCGACTGCGCTCGCTCCCTCCCCGAGGACATAGAAGCCATGCGAGCTCGTGAGGGGCGACTCCAGCTCTTGCCAGCCGGATCCGGCGGCGACGCGGTCGAAGAAGCCGGGGCTGAAGGTGAGGATCACCCCGCGCAGCGGAGGGAGCCCCTCCCAGCCGGTGGCCTCCCGGAGGTAGGCCACCCACCGCTCGGGGCTGAGGTAGGGCGTCAGCTCGTGTTTGCCCGAGTATTGGGGGAAGGACACCGGCTGAGCATACCGGTGCCGCCATCGCGGTCCTCGGTGGGCCCACAGTTCAGTGCACGGACGCGGCCCCGACCGTCTGCCGAGCCATGAGCGCCACCTGAAGAGACGCCAGCGCTTCCCCGTCGTTCAGGTCCACAGCCAGAATGGCCTCGATCTGGCGCAGCCGCGCGTACAGGGTGGGACGACTCATACCCAGCGCCGCCGCCGTCTCCGCCTTGTTGCCCAGGTGGGAGATGTAGGATCCCAGCACCTTGAGGAGGTCCGAGTGCTGCCGCCGGTCCGCCTCCAGCAGGGGCCTCAGCTCCCGCTCGGCGAAGGAGACCAAGCGCTCGTCCTCGCGGAGGAGGTGGAGGAGCCCCCGGAGCCGGATGTCCGGGGCCCGGAAATAGAGCTTCCCCCCGGCTCTGGGGAGGGCGTCAAGCACCTGTCCGGCCTCCCCCATCGACCAGCGCGCGTTGTGCGGGTCCCGAGCCTCGCCACCGAAGGCGATCAGGACTTGGCCCAAGTCCCGGCCGGCAACCCTGGCGTGGATGGCGCCGGCCAGACGGCTGAGGCGGCGCTCGACCGGCGCCGCCGCTGGGAGGCTAAGCAGAAGCTGCACCCGGCCGTCCGGTCGCGGCGCCGCCAGCACGTGGTCTCCGGTCTCCCCGGCGGCCGCCGTGACCTGCCGCCCGAGGTCGCTCGCCCGAGCCTCAGCCATCGGGCCGCTCTCGGGCGCGTCGACGGCTGCCCAGCGGACCTCGCCGCCCACCAGGGTCGTCCCCGTGAGGGGAAAACCGAGGGCAGATGCCCGCTCCGCCACCCCCGCCGCCGTGCCGGCCCCCTTGAGCAGGTCGTCCAGGAGGGACCGCCGGGACTGGAGCTCAAGGCTCAGCCTCTCGCGCTCCACAAGCCGGTTCAGAGCCAAGGCCCCCGCGGCCCGCTCCAGGACCAGACGGCTGCGACCGGTGCCGTGGCGCCCCGGCTCGCGTAGCACCAGCTCCCCCCAGATCGCGCCCCTCGCCCTCACGGGGCACGTAAGCCATGATGGGCGGCCGTCCAGGAGCTCCGGCTGTCCCGTGAAGTGGTGCCGGGGGGCGGCGGCCTGCCACTCCTCCAGTACCCGGCCGGCGTCCCACCCTCCCGGCTCGACATGCACCACCGCCCCGGCCAGGGTGGTGAGCAGAATCGGGCGGCGCGCGGCTCGGGATGCGTACCCGACGATGGTCCCAGTGTCCGCCCCCTCCACGGCCATCTCGGTGAAGGCTTCGTGGATCTCCTGGCGGAACCTCAGCTCGGTGACCTGGGAGTCAATGATGTAGGCGTGCGCCTGCTCGGTGACCTCCACGAATCTCGCCTCCCGGCGGAGCACCACCAGCGGCAGCCCGCTGCGCTCCGCGGCACTGACCATGGCCGGGGGCGCCTCCGCCAGCCTGCGACCGAACTCCACCACCAGCCCTGCGACGCGGCGCTCCGCCAGGCTGGCCACGTACCGTTGCAGCCCCTGAGGCGAGAGGTCCAGAGCGATGCCGGTGGTGAGCAGCAGCTCGCCCCCGCGCAGCAGCCGGGAGATGTCTCCCAGCTCACTGACATGCACCCAACGGACCTCGTTGCCCAGGTGGCCGGAGCCTGCGGCCACCTCCGGAGCGGCCCGGACCAGGGCAGGGAGGCGAAGGATGGCGCTGACCGTCGGCAGTGACATTCCGTAAAGAATAGGCAGTTTAGAAATACAGATTGCTAATTGACCGACCTGCGCTCCGGTGCCACCATCGGCGCCAACGCCGCCGTCTAGGGGGCGCGGTGCTCAGTAGGGAGGTGCCAGTCATGTCCACCGGTGAGGACACCCTGAAGGCGCTGGGATACCAGCAGGAACTGCACCGATCGGTCAGCCCGTTGGGGCACATCGCCCTGGTGCTCTCCGACATCACGCCCACCGCCTCCATCCTGGTCGTGGCCACGGCGGTAATCGCGGTCGCCGGGACGGGGTCCCTTCTCCCGTTCATCCTCGGTTGCTTCATCGCCGTCAACGTGGCTCTCTGCATGGGGGAGCTGGGCTCGATGTTCCCCGTGGCCGGAGGACTCTTCTCCATCGTGACCCGGGTCCTCGGCCGGCCGCTCGGGTTCATCGCTATGGTCGACTACATGGGTCAGGCGGTCTTCCTGCCGGCCAGCATCGCCATCGGGATCGGCACCTACATCCACTCCCTGATGCCATCGCTGCCGGAGAACGCCATCTCCGGCCTTGGCATGGTGGTGGTGACCGGCATCTGCCTGCTCAAGATCCGGCTCAACGCCTGGCTGACCGCGGTCTTCCTGGCCATTGAGCTGGTGGTGGTGACCGCCATCACCGTGGCCGGCTTCACCCACCTCCACCAGCCGCTCTCCA
>JAJYWT010000005.1 GCA_021791345.1 bacterium | reverse complement strand
CCGGCGCTCCTCACCCGTCCGGGTGTCGACCAGGGTCGCCCCCACCACCGCCTGGTCCTCCATGGCGAGGCTGCTGACGGCGTGGTACGGGAGGACGGTGGCCCCCAGCGCGGTGGCGGCGCGGACACACGCCCAGACCAGCTTCCAGGCGTCCACCGACGCGTCGGGCACCAGAAAGGCGCGGCTGATGCGCGGATTGAGGCGGGGTTCGCGCTCCAGCGCGCGGGCGACGGAGATCTCCTCACACGGAACTCCGGCCGCCAGGCACCCGGTGGCGAATCTGTCCGCGTATTCGGGGTCGTCCAGGGGGGTGGTCACGAACAACCCGCCGGTGTCCTCGATGCAATCGGCGGCGATGCGCCGAAGGATCTCGTTCTCGGCGGCGCACTCCCGGGCCGAGGAGGGGTCCTTGACCACATACCGGCCCCCGGAGTGCAGGAGGCCGTGGAAGCGCCCGGTGGTGCCGGTGGCCAGATCACCCCGGTCGACCAGGGTGACGTGGAGGCCGCGCAGCGCGCAGTCCCACGCCACCCCCGCCCCGGTGGATCCTCCCCCGATCACCAGGACGTCGGTCTTTGTATGGGTCATCGACGGGTGCTCAGCCGCGTCAACTGTAACGCCGGCTAGTCCACCCAGTCGAAGGTTCTGGTGACGGCCTTCTTCCAGAGGGCATACTGGCGGTCCCGCTGGGCCGGGTCCATGTCGGGCTCCCAGGTCCGGTCCACCCCCCAGTTGGCCCTGAGCTCATCCAGGTCCTTCCAGAACCCGACCGCCAGGCCGGCGGCGTACGCGGCTCCCAGGGCGGTGGTCTCAGCCACCTTGGGCCGGATCACCGGGACCCCGAGGACGTCCGCCTGGACCTGCATCAGCAGCTCGTCGTGGACCATCCCCCCGTCTACCCGGAGCGACTTGAGGGCCACCCCCGAGTCCTTGTCCATGGCGTCGACCACCTCCTTGGTCTGCCAGGCCGTCGCCTCCAGCACCGCGCGGGCGATGTGGCCCTTGTTGACGTAGCGGGTGAGCCCCGCGATCACGCCCCGGGCGTCGCTGCGCCAGTAGGGGGCGAAGAGGCCGGAGAAGGCCGGCACGAAGTAGACACCGCCGTTGTCCTCAACCGTGGCGGCCAGCTGCTCGACCTCGACGGAGGTCTTGATCATCCCCAGGTTGTCGCGCAGCCACTGCACCAGGGCCCCGGTGATCGCGATCGAGCCCTCCAGGCAGTACACCGGCGCCTGGTTGCCGATCTGGTACCCCAGGGTGGTCAGCAATCCGCTGCGCGACTGGACCGGCTCGGTGCCGGTGTTGAGGAGCAGGAAGTTGCCGGTCCCGTAGGTGTTCTTGGCCTCGCCCACGGAGTAGCAGGTCTGCCCGAAGATGGCCGCCTGCTGGTCGCCCAGATCGCCGGCCACCTCGACCCCGGCGAGCGGGAACACGCACTTGCCGTAGACCGCACTGGAGGGCCGGATCTCCGGCAGCATGGCCCTGGGAATCCCCAGGATCTGGAGGATCTCGTCATCCCAGGAGAGGGTCTTGAGGTCCATCAGCATGGTCCGGCTGGCGTTGGTGACGTCGGTGATGTGCAGCCCCCCGTTCACACCCCCGGTGAGGTTCCACAGGCACCAGCTGTCGACATTGCCGAAGACCACCTCCCCGCGTTCGGCCCGCTCGCGGACCCCCGGGACGTTCTCCAGGATCCACTTGACCTTGGGGCCGGAGAAGTAGGTCGCCAGCGGCAGTCCCACCTTCTCCCGGAACCGATCCTGGCCGCCCTGCTTGGCGAGCTCGTTGCAGATGGTGTCGGTGCGGGTGTCCTGCCAAACGATCGCGTTGTGCACCGGCTTGCCGGTGGTCTTGTCCCACACCACCGCGGTCTCACGCTGGTTGGTGATCCCGACTCCCGCCAGGTCGGAGGCCGTGATGTTCGCCTTCCGCAGCGCCCCGGTGATCACCTCCTGGGTCCTCTGCCAGATCTCGATCGCGTCGTGCTCGACCCAGCCGGGCTTGGGGAAGATCTGCTCGTGTTCCTTCTGGTCCACCGCGATCACCGCACCGGAGTGGTCGAAGATCATGAACCTGGTGCTGGTGGTCCCCTGATCGAGCGCTCCCACGTACTTCGCCATTTCCGTGCCTCCCAATCCACTTGCTCTTCGAGGTCGTCGCTCCCAGCGCCCCGATCACCGAATCTATTGCCCCGTCGCGAACGCCTCCTTGGCCGCCTTCATGAGCAGCCAGGACGAGGTGGCACCGGGGTCCTGATGTCCCGCGCTGCGCTCTCCCAGATAGCTGGCCCGGCCGCGGTGGGCGACCAGGGGGATCGTGTCCTCCGCCCCCTTGTGCGCCGCCTCCTCGGCGGCCAGGAGCGCTCCGTCGAAGTCGGCCCCCGATTCGAGCCTCGCCGCCAGGGCCTGGCTCGCCGGCAGGAGAGCGTCCACCATGGTCTTGTCGTTGGGCTCGGCCCGGCCCCTGGACATCACCGCCGCGACCGCGGCGGCGAGCGCCTCCGACCAGTCCCTAGGCTCGACCTGCTCTTTGCCCTTGAGGGTGGTCGCCAACTGCAGGAAGAGGGTCCCGTAGAGGGGGCCGCTGGCCCCGCCGACCGTCGAGATGAGGGTCATCGCCACCGTTCGGAAGAGATCGGAGACCTGGCCCTGGGGCAGCGCCTCCACCTTGGGGACCACGGCGCGCATGCCACGGTCCATGTTGATGCCGTGGTCCCCATCTCCGATCGCGGAGTCGAGCTCGGTCAGGTAGTCCTTGTCGGCGGCGATCGCCTGAGCGAAGTTGGCGATGAAGGCTTTCGCCTGATCAAAGGTGACACTCAACTGAACTCCTCCGACTCCAGGGCTCTCCGTGACGGCCCTCACGCTCCCCAGCGTAGTCCTGGGGTGTTGACCGGAGCGTCCCAGTACTGGGTCATCTCCCGGTCCAGCCGAAGCAGGGTGATCGAGCAGCCCGCCATCTCCAGGGAGGTGATGTAGGACCCCACCAGGTTGCGTTCGATGGTGATGCCCCTGCCCTTCAGGAACCGGTCCAAGGCCCGGTAGACGATGTAGAGCTCCATCAGGGGCGTGCCCCCCATGCCGTTCACGAAGGCTAGCACCGAGTCCCCCGATCGAAAGGGCAGATCGTCAGTGATGGTGGTGGCCAGCACCTCCACGATCTCGTCGGCGGGCGCCAGCTGGCGACGTTCCCTGCCAGGCTCACCATGAATGCCGATCCCGATCTCCATCTCGTCCTCACCCAGCTCGAAGGTGGGCTTCCCGGCCGCCGGGACCGTGCAGGAGGTGAGCGCCATGCCCATGCTCCGCCCCTCCTGGTTCACCCGTCGGCAGAGCTCGGCAACCTCGGAGAGGGACCGGCCCGCCTCGGCCGCGGCTCCGCAGATCTTCTCCGCGAGCACGGTTACCCCCACCCCGCGGCGGCCCGCGGTGTAGAGGCTGTCCTGGACCGCCACGTCGTCGTTGGTGATCACCGCCTCCACCTCGATCCCGTCCGCCTTGGCGAGGTCGGCTGCCATCTCGAAGTTAAGGATGTCGCCGGTGTAGTTCTTGACGATGTGCAGGACCCCGGCACCCCCGCTCACCGCCTTGGTCGCCGCCAGGATCTGATCCGGGGTCGGGGAGGTGAAGACCTCGCCCGGGCAGGCGGCGGAGAGCATGCCCATGCCCACGAATCCGCCATGCATCGGCTCGTGGCCCGAGCCGCCGCCGGACACCACCGCGACCTTGCCGGCGACGGGCGCGTCGGCACGCATGACGAAATAGGGGTCCAGGGATACCCTGACCCGGTCCGGGTGAGCGGCGGCGAACCCCTCCAGCTCCTCCCTGACCACGTTATCCGGGTTGTTGATCAGCTTCTTCATCTACTT
>JAJYWT010000232.1 GCA_021791345.1 bacterium | reverse complement strand
CAGGTCCACCCCGCGCTGGTCGGTGAAGAGCATGTGCTCGGGGTCCACGATGGCGTCCCGGCGCAGCCGCTCCTGCCACCAGCCCAGGAAGTCCGTGGCCTGCCGGGACACCGCGATCATCCCCAGGTTGAAGACGCCGCTGGCCATCAGCTCGCGCTCGGCCGGGCGCCGCCCATCCCGCGGCACCGGCGCCACCGCATGGGGTGTGAGGACTATCCCGTGGGTGCTGGCCAGACCAGCGAACTCGTCCAGTGGAGCCAAAACGTCGATGTCGGGGTCCAGGTACAGGGCGGGGCCCGGGTCCCGCGCCAGCATCCAGCGCAGAAACCAGGGCTTGAGGGCGGTCGCCAGCTCCATCAGGTCGTAGCAGGCCGCCATCTCGAGGAACCCGGCCTGGGTCAGCTCCAGATCGAGCGGCCCGATGTCGTCCAGCGCCGGGTCAGGGTTGGGGTCCAGCGGGCCGTCGATCACCAGGGCCGTGAGGCGCAGCCCCCGGGAGTGCCGGGCGAGGGCCTCCGCCAACACCCTGGCGAAGGGCAGGTAGTTGCGGGCGATGATCGTGCCGACCTGGAACTCAGGCGGCGTCGGGGCGGCGCCGGGCGCCGGACCCGAGACCGACCCCCTATGCTCCTGCACGGTGAGCATGATATGCGCGGCCTTGGCCCCAGACGCAGATGATCTGGGGTCGGGCGCCCCCAGCCGGGCCCATCTAGTGCAGGCCAGGTGCGGTTGCGGGCGACCCCATCCGGCCTCCGGAGCCGCGAGGGTGGTCTGCGTCTGCCACTCCCACCCCGGGGGGCTCGATGGAGGCCGCTCGAGTGGCTGAGGCAACGGGCGGGGCCGGGTCCTACGACTTCCCCATAGACCTCCAGAACCTCAACTCGGTCCCGGCGCAGCTCGCCCGCCACATCCCGCCCCACAGCCGCATCCTGGATGTCGGGTGCGCCAGCGGCAACCTATCGGGCTTTCTCATCCGGGAGCGGGGCTGCTCCGTCGTCGGCGTGGAGAGGGACCCTGTGGCAGCCGCAGCGGCAGCCGGAAAGGGGCTCGACACCCGCGTGCTGGACCTGGACACCTCCTCCCTGGGCCAGGCGCTCCAGGGAGAGCGCTTCGACCGGATCATCCTGGCCGATGTCCTAGAGCATCTGCTCCAGCCCGCCGAGGTGCTGAGGGCCGCAGCTGGTCTCCTCGGGCGGCGGGGGCAGCTCCTTGTCTCGGTCCCCAACATAAGCCACGTGGATGTCACCCTGGGCCTCCTCCACGACAGGTGGGAGTACCGGGACTCAGGTCTCTTGGACCGCACCCACCTCCGCTTCTTCACTGAAGCTGGGTTTCGGGAACTGGCGGCCTCCGCAGGCGTTCGGGTCCGGTCCCTCCACCGCCTGACCCTTCCTCCGTTCCACACCGAACTCTGGGCCGGCGCGCCGCGGCCCCGAGACGATGCGCGCCTGGATGCGGTGGTCGAGGTGGCTAGCCGCCTCAACCGCAACTTCGGGGTCTACCAGTTCGTATTCGTCCTGGACCAGCCTGCCCGCTCCTGGGCCGCGCTCCGTTCGCGATTCCGCCTCTCGACCAAGCCCGCGGACTTCGCGGCCCGATAGCGTCCCCCGGCACGGGTGCCGCGACACCGGTCTCCGAGACCCGGTCTGCCGTACTGGCTCCCGCAGGGACGCTCCAACTGGCGGAGACCCAGAAGACGAAAGAGGGGCCCCGCGTGGGGCCCCTCTCCCAGTCTCTGCCTAGCTTGCGCTACTGCGTGATGTCGATCGTAACGGAGGCACTCGGAAGAGCAGTTGCCGACGAACTGATCTCGTTAGCCGTGATCGTCACAAACTCCGAGGTGCTCCCCGAGTCGTAGTAGGCGCTGCCACTGCCGTTGGTCATGGCAATGAAAGCCGGCGTGCAGGCCGCAAACGTCCCCCCGTTGACCGAGCACCAGAGGTAGACCGTGCCGACGCTGGTGTTCGAGTCGGTGACCGTGATCAGTGACGCCGCCCCGCCCTTTGTGACGGTGGTCGGGCTGGCGCTGATCGTGATCGTGTCCGGTGCCGGCTGGGCCTTTTGGAAGAGACCCGCGACGACATCGCCCCCTACGTAGTTGTCCGGCGGAGTGAAGCTGTTGACCGAAAGGGTGGTCGCACCCGCGGCCGCACCGGCGCTGGTCGTGACCTGGATCGGACTGTTGATCCCGTTGTACAGGGCCAGTGTGCTCCCGCTGCCAAGGCTGGTGCCCAGAGCCGACCCCAGCGTGATGCTGGTGTAGGCAGTGTTCGCGACGAGCTCAGCGCCCAGGGTGTTGTTGACCGAGCTGCCCGTGGCCCCGGTCGCCGCCTCGGTGGCGGTCACGGTGCACACGCCGGCCGCGCCGCTCGCCGGCGCCGAATAGGTGAAGCTAGCTACTCCGGTGGTCGTGTTGGTTGCCTCTGGGTTAGCGGAGGTGATCGTGCCGCACGATGCTCCGCTCAGGGACACCTGCACCGCGTCGTTCGGGGCCACCGCAACCCCAGCGGAGTTGTCGACAGTAACAGTGATCGCGGAGGTGCCCCCGCCCGGCACGGCGGACGGGCTGGGAGAAACGAACACCTCGTAGGGGAGGTTGGTCGTTGCCCCCGACTTCAGGTCGAAGGTCGCGCTCCCAGAGGCCGTGAAGGTGGTCCCACTCACAGTCCAGCTGGCGTTGGCCGTCACCGTGCAGTAGCCGGTGTTGCCAGCGATCGGGTTGCTGAAGATGGCGGTTGCCACTCCGCTCGAGTTGGTCGATGTGGCGGTGAAGCTGCCAGCAGCGCACCAACTGGCGGTCCCGGAGGTGCCGAAGGTGATCGACGCGCCGCTCACCGCCTGTCCGCTGCTGTTGTCCACGGTGATCGGGAACGCCTGGTTGCCGGTGCCGGCGGTGTACGTCGCGGCCGTGCCCACGGTGACCGCAGTGGCCACCTGGTTGATGGTCGTGGTGGCCGTGGCGGCGTCGCTCGCCGCCTGCGCCGTGATGGTGCAGGACCCGGTCCCGCTAGCGCTGGCGTAGTAGTCGACCGCGGCAGTGCCACTGGTCAGTGTCGCAAATGCGGTGGAAGTGGGCGAGGAGCTGCTGCCAAAGCCGCCGCAGCTCGCCCCGCTCGCGGTGAACATCACCTGGTCGCTGGTGACTCCGGTGCCGCTCGAGTACTCGGTCGCCGTGATGGCGTCAGCGGTGGTGGAGCCGGCCGTCACCGAGGTGGTGGTCGGGCTCACCGAGAAGAAGGTGCTGTTGGGGGCGGCGAAGTACCCGAAGACATCGATCAGGATGCTCGTGCTTCCGCCACTTCCGTTGTACATCTCAACGGCGCCGTTGTTGCTGGCGGCATCCGAGAGAGCACCCATGATCGCGAAGTTGGGCACGTTCTCCCCGGGGCCGGTCCAGTTGACGTCAGACGCCGTGGGCTGGCTCTGACCCGCAGGGTAGATGGTCAGGTAGCCGTTGGCGGTGGTGCTGGCCGCGGTCACGTTGGCAGCCACCGCCGTGATCGGGGTGGTCGACGACTCGGCGGGGATGCCCCCGTTGCCGGTGATCTGGAAGGCCTCGGTCCCTGTGGCCGGGATCGGAGTCCCCATGACACCCACGCGGGTGTCCGCAATGCGGGTCGGGGTGACCGCGTAGAAGGCGCCCGCTCCGGCTGGAGGAGTCGCCGTGGCAGCCGTGTAGTAGCCGTCCACATCCACCACCACGTTGGTGGTCCCGTTGAAGTTGTAGAGGTCGATCTGACCGTTGGTGCCGACGCCGACGGTCACCCGGTTGGCGACCTGCGCTCCGGCGTTGAAGTTGATGTTGGAGGCCGTTGGCTGGCTGGCCCCGGCCGGGTAGGCGGTGACGTAGCCGCCGTCAGCAGTCGCAGACGCCTCGGTGAGGTTCACCA
>JAJYWT010000113.1 GCA_021791345.1 bacterium | reverse complement strand
AGGTCCACCGCGCTCCGGTTGGCGGAGACTGCCGGGAGATCGCTAAGTTGTCCCCGTGCGCGCACTGGAACGCTTCGAGGTGGCGGTGGGGGCGGAGGAGGCCGAGCCGGTCCAGCCGGACGCCATGCCCCAGGTCGCCTACTTCTCCCCTGAATTCGGAGTCAGCGCCGGTATCCCCCAGTACTCAGGCGGCCTGGGGGTGCTCGCGGGCGACTACCTGCGGGTCTGTGCCGATGAGGGCCGCCCGCTGCTCGGGGTCGGTCTCTTCTATCACTACGGGTACTTCCGCCAGCACCTGGATGGGGAGGGGTGGCAGCAGGAGAGCTACCGCGAGCTCAACCCCGAGCAGATGGGCCTCACCGCGGTCTCGGACAGTGCCATCGAGCTTCCGCTGGGGGACCGGACGCTGCGGGCGATGGTCTGGCGCCAGCAGGTGGGGTCAGTGCCGCTCTACCTCATGGACACCAGTTCGGCGCCCAACGACCCCGACCTGGTCTCGGTCACAGACCGCCTTTACGGAGGAGAACTTGAGCATCGCCTCCAGCAGGAGATCCTGCTCGGGATGGGGGGCATCCGGGCGCTCGCGCTGGCCGGCGAGAGCCCGACTTTGTTCCACAGCAATGAGGGACACGCGGGCTTTCTGGCCCTGGAGCGGATCCGGCACCTGGTGGTCCGGCACGGGCTCACCTTCGCGGAGGCGATCGAGGCGGCTCGCGCCGCCACCGTCTTCACCACCCACACCCCGGTCCCGGCCGGCATCGATCGCTTCCCGATCGAGCTGATGGGTCGGTACTTTCACCGTTATTGCGACGAGATGGGGATCGGCCTGGCGACCCTGATGGAGCTCGGACACTTCCCCGGCGAGCCGACCGACGCCCCCTTCAACATGGCGGTGTTGGGACTGCGCATGTCGGGCCACGCCAATGCGGTCTCCCACCTGCACCGCCGGGTCAGCCAGACCATGTTCCACGGGCTGTGGCCGGATCTGTTCGAGAGCGAGGTCCCCATCCAGGCGGTGACCAACGGGGTGCATGCGCGCCAGTGGGTGGCTCCCGAGATGGGCGATCTCCTCGACCGCCATCTGGGACCACGTTGGGATGTCCACAATGCGGTGCGCTGGGATCGACTGCAGGCTGTTTCCTCTGAGGAGATCTGGGAGGCTAGAGCAGCTGGTCGAAGGCGCCTGCTCGCCGGGGTCCGCAGCCGGCTCAGGGCGGCGGAGGTCGCCCGCGGCGTTCCCCCAGAGGAGCTGGGCTGGACCGACGATGTGCTCCGCGAGGATGCGCTGACCATCGGCTTTGCCCGGCGGGTCGCTGAGTACAAACGGGGGGCGCTGCTCTTTCATCAGCCGGAGCGGCTGAAGGCGCTCCTCTTGGATCCGCGCAGGCCGGTGCAACTGGTCATCGCCGGCAAGGCTCATCCCCGGGACGAGCAGGGCAAGCACATCATCCAGGCGCTCTCCCGAGCGGCCCGAGATCCCGAGTTGAGGGGGCATCTGGTCTTCATCGAGGACTACGACATCGATGTGGGGCGGATGCTCTACCAGGGCTCGGACGTGTGGCTGAACACCCCGCGCAGGCCGATGGAAGCGTGCGGAACCTCGGGCCAGAAGGCCGCCCTGAGCGGGGCCTTGAACTGCTCGATCCTGGATGGCTGGTGGGACGAGTGTTTCCGGAGCGACAACGGCTTTGCCATCCCGTCTTTCGAAGAGGTCGGCGACCTGGGCGAGCGCGACCGCCTGGAGGCCGAGGCCCTCTTCGAGATCCTGGAGCAGAAGGTGGTTCCGACCTTCTTTGAGCGCGGCGCATCGGGCGTCCCCGAGCGCTGGCTGGAGATGGTGAAGCGCTCGCTGCAGACGGTCATCCCCCGGGTTCTCGGTTCGCGCATGGTCGCCGACTACGTCCGGCTCATGTACCAGCCGGCCGCGGCCGCCGCGGCCCTGGCCGGCGTCGACGATCACCAGGGTGCCCGCCAGGCGGTGGCCTTCGCCGGCCAGGTCAGGGAATGCTGGCCGCGCGTCCGGGCGACCGCCCGGGGCATCCCTCCGCAGGGGCTGGCCCGGGGCCTGAACTACGGTGACGAGCGCGTGGTGGAGGCCCTGGTAGAACTCGATGGGTTGCTGCCTCACCAGGTGGAGGTGCAGCTCCTGCACGGGCCGGTCACCGCCGACGGTCAGCTGGTGGCGCCCCTCACCGAGGTCATGGAGGTGGACGAGCTGACCTCCAACGGACATCACCGGTATGTTGGGCGAATGGCTCTCGCCACCCGCGGTCCCTACGGCTTCACGGTGCGCGTGATGCCCCGGCGGCTGAATCGCGACGCCCCCCCTCCGGAGATCCCGGTGACCTTCGCTGAGCCTCAGCGCTTCCTGCGGTGAGCCCGGGGGGGGAAGGGTTGCCGGCCTGGGGAGGATCTGCGCCCGTCGCTGTTCCCCCGAGCCGCGACGAGGTCGAGCTCTACACTCGGACCTTCCAGACGTTGCTGCGGTCCTCTGGCGAGGTGCCGCTGCGGGCTCTGGAACGCGTTCATCTGGGGATGCGCTCCTCGCTCCATCCGCTGGGCGAGGCCAAGGTCGTGGATGGGGGCGCTTTGCTGTATTCCCTGCACCGGCTGCCGCCGGTCACCCCCTGGTTGCGCCGGGTGCTGCTGGGCCAGTCACCGGATCAGCTGCTTCGAGCCGGCAGTGGCTGGGAGCCGGTGACCGCTCCGGGTCGGCGGCGGCGCTGGTGGTGGGACCAGGGATCGGGCACACTGGCGGTCGCCCTGGCCAGCAGCTCCGACCTCGACGACCTGGTGCCGACGCTGGTGGCTCTCCAGATCGAGTGGAACAAGGCTCATCGTCTGCTCTCCGGGTCTGAGCCTGCGGGAGCCGACGCCCGCGGCCGCCTGGGCATTGGGCCCGACGACTGGGCCCGGCTCGAGGCGCTGTTCGGAGGTGGGCTGGGCGGATTCCTGGAGACCGTCTCCACCCGGGCGATGGACCTGCGGGTCCGGCTGCTCGGGGGTTCCCAGGTGGGCTTTGCGCGGGCGACGAGGGAGTGGTGGGGGCCGATCGGGGAGGTGCTGACCCGGGAGGGGCTGCGCGACCGACCGGTCCACTTCGTCAGCAGCAACGCGCACTGTCTGGTCAACCTGCTCTCGGGGGTCGCGCGCCGACGCCAGTCGGAGGTGATGCGCTGGGCCGAGGAGTCGCAGCAGCCCGAGCTCCAAGCGCTGCTGCGCCGGCGCCAGCGGAGCGAGCAGATCTCCGAGGAGAACTTCCTCTACTACGCGGCCCGACTGTGGTTCGACGCCCATCCCAGGGCCCGGGCCGCCCGCACCAAGGAGGAGAGTCAGGAGGGAATCCACCACATCGAGGCGCGATCCGGGACCGACGTCGCCGCCCAGGTCATGGTGCTGGATCAACTCCGCCCTGACCAGCTGGATCCGAGGCTCGGCGAGGTGGACCACCAGGCGCTGGCCGCAGCTCCCGAGGTGATCATCAACATCCAGTACCCGCTGGGGCTGGGTGCATACCACATCCTGCGCCAGGTGATGGAGGCGACCGACCGGGTGGCCGGGGTCTACATCCTGGGCAAGGCCGCCACCTTGAACGCCGATGTCGGGGACGTCATGATCTCGGATGTGATCCACGACGAGCACAGCGGGAACACCTACTGGCTGGACAACTGCTTCAGCTTCGCCGAGGTCGCGCCGTTTGTGACCTCGCGGTCGGTGCTGGACCGCCAGCGCGCGGTCTCGGTGCGCAGCACCTTCCTGCAGAACCGCGCGTATCTGGACTTCTACTATCGCGACGCCTACACGGTGGTGGAGATGGAGGCAGGGCCGTACCTCGGAGCCGTCTACGAGGCCGGCGACTCCTCCCGCTACCCCACCGGCAGCCAGGTGGATCTGACCCGCCCCGCGATGGAGGTGGGTCTGATCCACTACGCGTCCGACACCCCCTACACCCAGGCCCGCACCCTCGGTGCCCGGGGGCTGCAGTTCGAGGGGATGGAGGGAACCTACGCCGGGGCGCTGGCGATCGCGGCCCGGATCCTGCAGCGGGCGGGGGCCGTGCGGGCTCCCCGGAACGATCAGTGAGCGGACTGGTCAGGGAGCGTTGCCAGGCCTGCGCGCCCGGCACGCCCCCCCTGCCCGAGGCCGATATCGCCCAGCTGATGGATCAGGTGGCGCCCGCCTGGATCAGGTCGGGACCTGGCCTGCGGCGCCACCAGCGCACCAGTGACTTCGCCGAGGCATTCGGCCTGGCGACCAGGATCGCGCTCCTGGCGGAGCGGGAGGGCCACCACCCGGAGCTGCGGTTGGGCTGGGGGTACCTGGAGGTGGAGTTGACCACTCACGCCGCGGGCGGAGTGACCCGCAACGACTTCATCATGGCCGCCAAGATTGATCGACTGCTGGAGCCCTCCTCGGGTGGCCGGGCCTAGGCGGCGGCAGGCGGCGCGCGCTCCGGGGCTCCGCCACCGGGAGTGAGCGCCAGTGCGGTTCTGATCAACCCGGCGCGGGTCCCTCAGCACCTCGGACTGCGCTCGCGCCTCCAGGAGTTGCTGTGGGACGCGGGCTGGGCGGCTCCCGTCTTCGTCGAGACCGATCCCGCCGGGGGCGAGCGGGAGGGACTCCAACGGGTGCTCCGGGAGGGCGTCGAGGTCCTCTTCGCGTGCGGCGGCGATGGGACGGTCGCCAGCGCCGTGCGCGCCCTGGCGATGCACCCCGATGTCGCCCTGGCGGTGGTGCCCCTGGGCAGCGGCAACCTGCTGGCGCGCAACCTGGGCCTGCCGCTGGACCCGATCGCGGCGATTCGGACGGCGATCACGGGGTCCCGTCGCCCCATCGACCTCGGCGAGGTCGATGGGGTCCGCTTCTGCGTCGCGGCGGGGATGGGCCTGGACGCTCAGATGCTGGCCGACGCCCCCCGGCTGGCCAAGCGCGCACTGGGCTGGTTGGCCTACGTCCCGTCGGTCTTGCGCCACCTGCCCGAAGCGGGCTTCACGGTCGAGCTCAGCGTGGACGGCGGGGCTCCGCTGCTGCGCCGCGCCCGGTCTGTCCTGGTTGCCAACGTGGGCACCCTGCCCGGGGGGCTGACGCTACTGCCGGCCGCCGCCGCCGACGATGGCCAGCTAGACGTGATCCTGATTGCCTCCCGGCGTCCCCTGGACCTGGCCAGGATCGGGTGGAGGGTGGGTGTGCGACATCCCGGCGGCATGGGGCTGGAGTCGCTGGTGGGCCGAGAGATCCAGATAGTCACCGACCTACCCCGCCCGCGCGAGGCCGACGGCGAGCCCCTGGCGCCCGCCTCGGTGATGGAGGCGAGGGTGCTGCCGAAGGCGCTCCTGGTGTGCGTGGCTGCGGCCTGATCTAGACCGTCTCATCGCCTCCGCGTGACCCGCGGGCGATCGCTGCCTCAGGTCAGGGTCGGCCCCGCCGACCTGCCGGAGCCCGGTCCCGCTCCAGAACCGGCCGCGCTTGCCGGTCAGTCGGGAGCCCGAGCCACCACCGCCAGCGTCGCTGGGTCAACCGCCGCCGGTCACGGCCGCGCCGCGGCCCCGAAGAGAGGCGGAAACCAGCTCGACGGGATGCAGCGCGGGTACCGCGCTGCCCTGCTCCGCCAGCGCGGCCCGAATCTGCAGCAGGCACCCCGGGTTGCCCGCCACCACGCAATCGGGAGCAACGGCGGTGACGTTGGCTGCCTTGCGCAGCCCCAGATCATGGGCCGCCGCGGGCTGGGTCAGGTTGTACACCCCGGCGCTGCCGCAGCAGAGGTCACCCTCCGGTATCTCCAGCAGCCGCAGCTCAGGGATCGCCTGCAGCACCCGGCGGGGCGCGGCCCTGATGCCCTGGGCGTGAGCGAGATGGCAGGCATCGTGGTAGGCGACCCGCAGCGGCAGTGGGTGCAGGTCGTCGGGGGGGCCGAGCTCGTCGAGGATTTCGGTCACATCCCTGACCTTGGCGGCAACCGCCCGGGCGCGCGCCGCCCACTCGTGGTCATCCTCCAGCAGCCGCCCCAGCTCGCGGAGCATGGCGCCGCAGCCCGCGGCATTGACGGCGATCCGGTCCACGGCGGGGTCCTCGAAGGTGGCGACGAACGCCCGCGCCCGGTGCAGGGCCGACTCCTGGCGCCCGGCGTGGAGCTCGAGCGCGCCGCAGCAGCCCTGCTGGGGTGGGATCCTGACCTCGGCCCCGTAGGCGGCCAACACCTCGGCGGTGGCCACGTTGGTCTGGGCCTCCACAACCCTCTGGACGCACCCGGCCAGGACCGCCACCCGAAGCCGGGCAGGACGTCCGTGGGTGGGCCGCTGGGGCCGGGGCAGCCTGGCCCAGGAGCTTCTGAGGCTCCCCCGGGGCGCCAGCCGGGCCGCGGCCGCGAGCTCACGGGTGGGCGCCAGTGCTCGTGGGTCGAGATTGGGACCGCTGAGGCGATCCGCCGCCCACAGCAGGGAGTTGAGCAGGCGCAGGCGGGTGGGATGGGGGAGGACTGCGAACAGCGCCCAGCGCCAGAGCCGCTCCCGCCGGCGACGGGGGTAGCGCCGCTCCACCTGCTGGCGGGTCTGCTCCAGGAGTCGATCGTAGGCGACCCCCGATGGGCAGGCGGGCACACAGGCGAGACATCCCAGGCAGGAATCCCAGTGCGCAACCATCTCCGGTCCCATCGGGCGTTCTCCGCCGCGCGCCAGGTCCATCAAGAGGATCCGGCCCCGGGGTGAATCCATCTCCTCCCCCCACAGCGCATACGTGGGACAGGCGGGCAGGCAGAATCCGCAATGCACGCAGTCGGAGAGCAGCGCGGGATCGGGAGGGTCGTGGTCGTCGAAGGCCGGGACCACGACCGGACCCGTCTCGGGGGCCGGGGGGAGGGACTCAGCCACGGGTGCCGACCACCGCGACCGAGGTTGGCTCGGTGCGTGAGATCCGACCGGGTTCGAGGATGTCATCGGGATCCAGCGCCCGCTTCACCCGGCGGATGAGGTCCTGGGCGACCGGGTCGCGAGGCGACGATCCCAGCCCGCGCAGTTCATCCGGGGCCCGATGGATCTCCGTGTGCCCTCCCCAGCCCTCGAGCGTCTCCCGGACCAGCTCCAGCGTGGCGACCTGGGAGGAGATCCTCAACTCGCCGGCGCCGATCGTGCCCCGCAGGGAGAGAGCGACCGCCTCCCCCAGCGCCCCCTGGTCCTCCACGAACTCCAGCAGCGCCCGGGTCGCGGTGAGCGGCACCGAGACCCCGAGCACCGCTCCGGGGCGTTCCCACGGTCGGCTGCGCAGCAGCTCCTCCCAGTAGCTCGCCTCGGCCAGGTCGAGGATCCGTGCCCGGGGGTTGAGGCCCGCCGCCACCTCCGCCTGGCGGGCCGCCCCCTCGGCGGTGCTGTCGATCTGGACCAGCACCACTCCGTCGGGCCAGATCACCTCGACGATGCTGGGGACGACCGGGGCCGTCCGGAGGGACACCAGGAACTGAGCCGCCGTCCCGGCGTCAACGTCCTCCAGCAGTACCGACGCTCGCGCCTCCGCCTGGGGGTGGAGCCGCAGCGCCACCTGCACCACCACCGCCAGGGTGCCCAGGGACCCCACCAGGAGTTTGTCGAGATCGTATCCCGCCACGTTCTTCACCACCTTGCCGCCGGTCTTGGCGATGGTCCCGTCGGCGAGCACGAAGCGGGCTCCCAGCAGGAGATCGCGCATATGGCCGTAGCGGGTGCGCAAGGGGCCAGAGGCGCGGGTGGCGACCAGTCCCCCCAGGGTCGCGCCATCGCCGCCGGGAGGGTCGAGCATCAGCCGCTGCCGGTAGCCGGGGGTCCTGGAGATCCGCTCCTGAAGGTCGCTGAGACGCATTCCCGCCTGGGCGACGCAGATGAGGTCCCCCGGCTCGTGCTCCACGAGCTGGTTCAGTGCCGTGGTGGCCAGGACCAGATCGCCAGGCTCGCCCAGCGGCCCCCACTGCGGCTGCGTTCCCCCACCGCGGAGGTCAACCCGCCAGCGCCGCTGGGAAGCCAACCGCAGCAGCTCTGACACCTGCTCCTCACTTTGGGGTTGCGCGATCGGCAGCCCAGGTGGCAGGCCGGACCCCGGCGCCGCCTCGACGACCTCAAGGCCTCCTCCCACCAGCTGGGCCAGCTCGCTCGCCCGCGGTCCTCTCACACCCGCTCCGCCAGACCGGCGAGCTCGGCCGGGTGCGGCCGGTAGATGCCCGGGTGCTCACCGCAGAGGCGCGGGGTGGGCAGCACCTTGTCAGGGTTGGACAGATGGTCAGGGTCGAAGGCCGACCTGACTCGCACCATGACCTCCTGATCGGCGACCGAGAACAGCCGGGGCATCTGGCACATCTTGTCGCGTCCCACCCCGTGTTCACCGGTCAGCGAGCCGCCGGCGTCAAGGCAGAGGCCGAGGATGTCCTCGGCGAGCTCTCGAGCCCGCTCCGGTCCCCCGGGTGCACGGCGGTCATAGAGGATGAGGGGATGGAGGTTGCCGTCCCCGGCGTGGAAGACATTGGCGACGCGCAGTCCATGGCGCTGCTCCAGATCCCGGATCCCGGCCAGCACCTCGGCCAGGTGCGAGCGGGGCACCACGCCGTCCTGGACGTAGTAGTCGGGGCTTACCCGTCCCATGGCGGAGAAGGCGCCTCTACGTCCCTTCCAGAGCAGCGCCCGCTCCGCCTCGTCCCGGGCCACCCGCACCTCGGTGGCCCCCGCCGCGCGGCAGAGATCCGCCACCGCCTGAAAGAGCGACCGGCAGTCCGCCGCAGGGCCGTCGAGCTCCACCAATAGCGCGGCGCCGCAATCGGGGTAGCCGGCGTGCATGGTGCTCTCCACGGCCGCGATGGTGGCCCGGTCCATCATCTCCATGGCGGCGGGGACCACCCCGTGGGCGATGATGGCGGCCACCGCCTGGCCGGCCGCATCTGTGGAGGGGAACGCCGCCAGCAGCGTCTCCACCCATTCCGGCTTGGGCAGCAGTCTGAGGGTGACCTCGGTCACGATCCCCAGGGTGCCCTCGCTGCCGATCACCACCCCCAGAAGATCCAGCCCGGGCGCGTCCACACAGGGCGAGCCCAGATGCGCGATGCGCCCGTCGGAGAGGACCAGGGTCGCCGCCAGGACGTGGTTGGTGGTGAACCCGTACTTCAGGCAGTGGGCGCCTCCGGAGTTCTCGGCGACATTGCCGCCGATGGAGCAGACCCGCTGGCTGGAGGGGTCGGGTGCGTAGAAATAGCCCTTGTCCTCCACCGCCCGGGTGACGTCGAGATTGAGGACGCCGGGCTGGACCACTACCCGCTCGTTGTCCACGTCCACCTCAAGAATGGAGCGCATCCGGCTCAAGCCGATCACGATCCCTTCGGGATGGGGGAGCGCTCCGCCGGAGAGGCCGGTGCCGCTGCCCCTGGGGACAAAGGGGATCGCGAGCTCGTGGCAGAGGCGGACGATCCGGGCTACCTCCTGAGTCGTGGCCGGCAGCGCCACCGCCAGGGGCGGCTGGCGCCAGCCGGTCAGGCCGTCGCACTCGTAGGTGCGCAGGTCATCGGCCCGGGTCAGCACCCAGGCTGAACCCACGATCGCGCCGAGCGCTGTGACCAGCTGGTCCAGCGCCCCAACGTTGGGCGGCGCATAGGATGCCACCCCTGCATCCTATGCCACCGATTGCGGCGAGGCCACTCCCAGGAGTCCGGGGTCGGCCGAGGCGGGCGGTCGTGAGGGTGAACCGTTTGGCCACCCGGTGCGAATGTAGCTAAGACCATGTCCCAGCGCCCCCCGATCGTTCGCCCGGAGTCGAGCCGTGCCTTCACGGACCAGCTGCTTCTGGAGCTGGCTCAGAGCCGGTGGTCGGCGGGAGGCTGGGCCCGGTTCCTCGGGCGCAGCCTGGTGCGCTCGGGAGAGCAGGCGGTCCGGCACCCCCGCGCGTCCCTGGAGCTCGGCGGCCTGGCGGTCGGATTGGGGTTGGCCGGCCACCGCCGGGCGGCTCTGCTCACCTGGCTCATGGGGATCACCCACCTCGGCCTGCTGGGCGAGCAGGACCTCTTCCTGGGATGGGCCAACCGCCTCAGCCTGCTGCGGGCGAACCTGCCCGCGCTCCTGCCCCATAGCCGGCTGGCCGCCCCGCTGGCTCTGGCCACCGACTACCTGGACGGCCAGATCGCCCGGCGCAGCCGGGTGACGGCGTTCGGCGCCTACGCCGACGGCCTCGCCGACAGCGTGTTCTGGAGCTGGTTCCTCTTCCACCACGAGCCGTCCCGATGGCTGCGGGCTTTGGCTCTCGGCCTCTGGACGCTGCCCGCCGCCGTGATCACGGTCGCCTACTTCAAGCGGGGCCGGACCCTGGACTACCCCCGGCCCCAGTGGTTCCGGCAGCTCTCGGTGGGCTGCCAGCTCCTGGTGGCGGCGCGGGCGCTGCGCCGCCCCCAGCGCGGTCCCCGATTGAGTTCATCACCACGAATATCGGCTGCAACCAGCATGGGAGTGATATGACCGAGATCCTCGCCGCCACCAGCACCAGTCGGGTCAAGCAGGACGCCGACTACATCTTCTACGAGCTGACCCGGAGCATCTGCCCGCAGTGCCGGCGGGTGATCGACGCCAAGATCCTGCTCCGGGACGACAAGGTCTACATGCGCAAGCGCTGCCCCGACCACGGGGAGGTGGAGGCGTTGATCTACGCCGACGCCAGGGCCTACGCCCGCAACGCCGCCTACAACAAGCCGGGCACCATCCCGCTGCAGCACAACCATGAGATCGAGCGGGGCTGTCCCTACGACTGCGGGCTCTGCCCGGACCACCAGCAGCACACCTGCCTGGGGATCATCGAGGTCAACTCGGCCTGCAACATGGACTGTCCGCTCTGCTTCGCCAACGCCGGACCGGGGTTCAACCTGACCCTGGAGGAGGTGGAGGAGATCCTGGACAACCTGGTGCGGACCGAGGGCAGGCCGGAGGTGGTTCAGTTCTCCGGGGGTGAGCCCAGCATCCATCCCCAGATCGTGGAGATGCTGCGGGCCGCCAAGGCGCGCGACATCCGCCACGTGATGCTCAACACCAACGGCAAGAGGATCGCTCGGGACGACCAGTTCGTGGCCGATTTGGCCGAGCTCAAGATCTCCATCTACTTTCAGTTCGACGGCTTCGAGGAGCACACCTACGAGGTGATCCGGGGTGAGCCGAAGATTCTGGAGGAGAAGCTGCGAGCGCTCGACCGCCTGGCCGAGGCGGGGCTGGGGGTGGTGCTGGTGCCGGCCGTGGAGAAGGGGGTCAACGACCACGAGGTGGGGGAGATCATCAAGTTCGCCCTCAAGCACAAGGCGGTTCGGGGGATCAACTTCCAGCCCGCCTTCCACGCCGGCCGGCACGGAGAGCACGACCCCAAGGAGCGGATGACCATCCCCGATGTCCTTCTGGGGGTGGAGGAGCAGACCGCCGGCCTGTTCAAGGTCAGCGACTTCGTACCGGTGCCATGCTGCTTTCCCACCTGCAACTCGGTCACCTATGCCTTCGTGGAGGGGGATATCGTCACCCCCCTGACCCGGCTGCTGAACGTCGAGGACTACCTCGACTACCTGACCAACCGGGCGCTCCCCGAGCTGGATGTGGAGATCAAGCAGGCATTGGAGGGGCTCTGGTCCTCGTCGGCGGTGCCCGGAGGTGACAAGGCGGCGGCCGAGTTCGCGCTCTCCTGTGAGTCCTGTGGGCTGGCGGGGATGGATCTGGGCGAGATCGGTCAGAAGATGTTCATGGTGATGCTGCAGGATTTCATGGATCCCTGGACCTTCAACCAGAAGAACCTGATGAAGTGCTGCAAGGAGTTCCTCCTGCCCGATGGCCATCAGATCCCCTTCTGCTCGTACAACACAGTCGGCTACCGGGAGCAGGCGCGGGCCCAGCTGACCGCCCGTCAGCGGGGGCGCCAGCGCGCCAAGCGGGAGAAGCGTCCGTTCGTGCCCGAGCCGATAACCTTCAAGTTCGACCTGCCTGCTGCCACCGCCGAGGCGCGGGTCGCGCCGCTGCCGATGGCGGCCCCGAGCGAGGAGGTGACGGCGTGAGTCAGGTTCCCGTCTCGCCGCAGGAGGTCAAGAGCTGCTGCGTCGACCTCTACTCCAATGACCTCGCCAAGCTGCTGGTTGGAGAGAGCTTCCACCCCGGCGGGGTGGAGCTCACCGAACGGCTGGGTCGGCTGCTGGAGCTCGGACCGCAGCACCGGGTGCTGGACGTGGCGGCCGGGCTGGGGACGTCCGCCATCCATCTGGCCCAGCGGTTCTCCTGCCGGGTCATCGGGGTCGACCTCAGCTCGGCCAACGTGGAGCGGGCGACCGCCGCCGCGGAGGCCGCTGGGGTCGCCCACCTGGTCTCGTTTGAGATCGGGGACGCCGAGGGTCTGCCCTTCCCGCCGGCCAGCTTCGACGCGGTCGTCTGCGAGTGCGCCTTCTGCACCTTTCCGGACAAGCCCACCGCAGCCCTGGAGATGACCAGGGTGCTGCGCCAGGGCGGCATGGTGGGGATCAGCGACCTCACCCGCAACGGCGATCTGCCGCCCGAGCTCCAGGGGATTCTGGCCTGGGTCGCCTGCGTCGGTGACGCCGGGCCGGTCGACGCCTACCGTACGCACCTCACCCAGGCCGGGCTGCGCTCGGTGGTGGTCGAGAACCACGACCAGGCGCTGGTGGAGATGGTGGAGGGGATCCGCCTCAAGCTGATGGCGGCCTCGCTGATGGTCGCCCTCAAGAAGGTCGAGTGGCCCGGCGGGGACTGGAAGACCGCGCGGGACATGGCCGCCAGTGCGCTGCGGGAGGTGCGCCAGGGTCATCTCGGCTACTCCATCCTGACGGCGGCCAAGCCCTGAGTAGCCAGCTGGTCCGCGGCCGGCGTGAGCGGACCCGCACCCTGATGCGATGGCGGACCGGCTGGCCGATCGAAACCTGCGCTTGGGGCTGAGATGACCCGGGTGGTGGTCGTGGGAGCCGGGCACAACGGCCTGGTAGCCGCCTGCTACCTCGCCCGTGCCGGGCTGGAGGTGACCGTCCTGGAGGCCCAGGGTACCCCGGGCGGCGGTTGCCGCACCGAGGAGCTGGTGCCCGGCTACCGCTTCGACCTCCATGCGGTCGCCCACAACCTGATCAATATGACCACGATCCCGGAGGATCTCGAGCTCAGTGCGGTGGGGCTCGAGTATCTGGAAATGGACCCCTTCGCCGTGGGCATCTTTGCGGACGGGCGCCGGGTGCGCTTCCATCGCTCCTTGGAACAGACCCTGGAGTCGATCGCGGAGGTGAGCCCCGGCGACGTCGAGCCCTACCGCCGGTTCATCGCCGCCGGGGACATGGTGATGCGCGGGGTGCTGCCCTCGATTCGAGGCGAGCGCTCGGGCAGGACGCTTCCCCGGGTTTTGGGGGGAGCGCTCCAACTGGGCTCCTCGGGGCGCAAGGAGCTGGTGCGGGATGTGGCGGGCGGTTACGGTGCCCTGCTGCGGAGGCGGCTGTTCTCGGATCTCACCAGGGGACCCCTGGCGGCCTTCGCGGCCCACGGTTCCGTCGGTCCGAGCATCCCCGGGGGAGCGCTGTTCGGCTTCTGGCAGTCGGCCTACCACCACTTCGGGCAGTGGCACCCCCGCGGCGGCTCCCAGGGGTTGGTGAGCGCGCTGACCACCAGGCTCGAGCGCCTCGGCGGGGAGGTGCGGTGCGCCGCGGAGGTGACCATGATCCGGACCAACCGGGACCGGGTGGAGGCGGTGGAGCTGACCTCCGGCGAACGGCTTGCGGCCGATCTGGTGGTCACGGCGATCGACCCCAGGACCGCCCTGCTGCAGCTGCTCGCCCCTCCTCTCGACGGCAGGACCGCCGCCGATCTCGCGGCGACCAGGAGCGGCAACGTGGTCCAGGGGGTGATCCATCTGGCGACCGAGGCGCTGCCCGCCTACCCCGGCTCCCGGCCAGGGGATTGGAACGGACTGCAGAGCCTGGTCGACGACCTGTGCAGCCTGGAGCGAGCCTGGGTCAGAGCCGAGGACGAGGAGCTGCCGGACCCCCTGCCGCTCTACTGCTTCACCACCTCGGCGATCGACTCGTCGCTGGCGCCGCCAGAGAACCACACCATCTACCTGGCCTGCCCAGCCACCCCATTTCGAGTTCGCGGAGGCTGGGACGCCCGCCGCGAGGAGTTCGTCGAGCGGGCCCTCACGGAGCTGGAGGCGCGCGCGCCGGGGCTGCGGGCCAGCATCAAGGGCATCGCCTTCAGGACCCCTGAGGAGATGTCGCTGGGCGGCCTCTGGCCGGGAGCGCACCCGATGCAGCTGGATCTCAGCCTGGACCAGCTGGGGGCGATGCGCCCCACCCCCCAGCTCGCCTCGCACCGCACCGGAGTCGGCGGGCTCTACATCTGCGGCGCCGGGACCAGCCCCAGTGGCGGCATTCTGGGCACCTCCGGCCGGCTCGCCGCCCGGGCGCTGCTGCGCGACCTCCGCCGGGAGCGTCGGCCCTGAGCCGGGCGGCGGTCCGGGTCGGCGCCGCCGAGGATGCCTTCGCTGGAAGGGGTCGGCTGCGCGTAGCATCGGAGGTGCGGGCGCTTGAGTTCAGCGCCCCCGTCCGGTCCTGCCCGTCCGCCGTCCCAGGAGGTGCCTCAAGCTCGTGACCACTCCAGCGACCAGCTTTCAGATCGGTGCCGAGGTCCAATGCACCGACGGCGTGTGCGGCGACCTGATCCGGGTGGTGATGGACCCGGTGAAGCGTCAGGTGACCCACCTTTCGGTGGAGCCCAAGGGCAGGGCGGGCCTCGCCAGGCTGGTGCCCGTGACCCTGGCCGAGGACGATGCGACAGGGCTCCGCCTGGCCTGTACCCTGGCTGAGTTCGATCGACTGCCGGAGGCCGAGGAGACCCAGTTTCTGCCCGGCGACGACGAGTCCGGATATCCCGCGGGACAGGTGCTGATGTGGCCGTACTACGGGCTCGGCATGGGCGGTGTCGGGGGCGTGGTCCCGGCTCCGATCACGTACGACAAGGTCCCCCTCGGTGAGGTCACGGTGAGGAAGGGGGAGCAGGTTGAGGCGACCGACGGGCCCATCGGCAGCGTCCGGGGGCTCGTGATCGACCCCGCCGACCACAAGGTGACCCATGTGCTGCTGGACGAAGGTCACCTGTGGGGACACAAACGGGTGGCGATTCCCATCTCCCAGGTGGTGAGTGCCCAGGACGGCATCAAAGTGAGCCTCTCCAAGGCGGAAGTCCAGGCGCTGCCGGAGGTGAACCTGGCCCAGGCTTCGTGATCGGGGCGGTGGGCTTCGCCACCACCGCCTCAGCCCCGGTGGCCCTCGAGGATGGCCAGATCGCGATTGGCGTAGGTGCTGTGCAGCCAGTACTCGTCGAGAATGACGTGCAAGCAGTGGAGCATGGACTCCGGATGGTCGGGATGGCCGGGCGCGGCCGGGGGGGTGAGCAGGCGCTCCAGTTCGGCGGCGGTGACCGACGCGATGGTCTCCTGCACGGAGTCCGCCCGTCCGCGCCAGACCGGGAGCACCTGGTCGAACGATGGGGCAGCGTCAGGATCGATGCCGAGTTCGCGCGGGTCGGTCAACCAGGAGCCGGCCACTCCCCAGGGATGGTAGGGCCGCTCCAGCTGCAGGACCATCCGCCCCAGCCAGCAGTCGGTGGCCAGGATCAGGTGACGCAGGGTTTCCAGGAAACTCCACTCCTGGTCCACCCGTTCGCGGAGTCGCGCCTCCGGCAGCAGCCGGGCCCGGGCGATGGTCTGGCGCCATACCTCCTCCAGCATCGTCCAAGCGTCAGCCAGCCCTGCCGGGTCGGTGGCTCTGAGCTTCACCCGCTGCGGGAACCGGCGGTCCAGTTCGGCGCTCACCAAGGGGCCGACCTCGACCCCATTGACGCGCATGCCCTCGATATAGCCGGAGATGTCGGCGTTGACCAGCCAGCCGTCGGTGATCGTGAGACGCTCGCAGTTTGGGCTGTGCAGGCGGGCTCCGGAAAAGTCGGCATCATCCAGGCGGATGCCCGAGAAGTCCCGGCGGTCGGTATCTGCGGCCCCGCTCTCCATGCCGACATTCTTTCAGGGGACGGTCTCAGATACAAGGCTTGCACCTCTCCTTGCCCGGCACGCGGTTGGGCGGCAGCCGGAGCGGCGATGGACCGACCGGTGCAGGTGGTGTCAGCGGGAGTGAGGTGGTCGGCGCCGCCCGCCTGGCGGTTCACCCCCCTCCTGTTCCCATCCGCCCGTCGCCGACCGGTGCGGCTCCTCTGCGCTAGCGCCGAATCAGCCAGCGCAGGCGCCGCGCCTGTTCGAGCCCGGCCTCGGCTGCTGCCGTGCCGACCGACGTCGAGTAGGTCGGATACACATGGACCAGGCCGTAGATGGCGTCGATCTTCAGCCGCTGGGAGATCGCCAGGGCCAGCTCATGAATCATCTCCCCGGCGCAGGGAGCGAGGATGTGGGCCCCCACCAGCCTGCGTGCGGCGGTGACCAGGACCACCTCTCCGCCACCTGCGGAGTCGGCCCGGGCGCGATCTGAGTTCTCCAGATGGGAGCGCCAGACCGCGACCCTGCGCATGGTCGCGGTCGCCTCGGCCGCTGTGAGTCCGGCATGCGCCAGCTGGGGGTCGGTGAAGGTGCACCACGGCACCAGCTCAGGGGCCCTGCCTTGGCCAGGGAAGAACATGCCCCTCACGGCCTGCACCGCCTCATGGCCGGCGGAGTGGGTGAAGAGATAGCCCCCGGTCACGTCACCGCAGGCGTAGATACTCCGCACCGAGGTGCGCAGGCCGCGATCCACCGCGATCCCGGCCCGGCCCACCCTGACCCCCGGTGCCTCCAGCCCCAGACCATCGACATTGGGTTGCCGCCCGGTGCCAACGAAGATGTCCTGGGCTTGCCATCTGCGCTTCTGGCCCGCGATCAGGCCGGTGACCGTCTTGGCGCCACCATCGGCGCTGACGGCATCGATCTGGACTCCGGTCTCGATCACGACGCCTTCCCGTCGAAGCAGCGACGTCAGGGCGGTCGCCAGCTCGGGCTCCTCGCGGGTCAAGATCTGTTCGGCCGCCTCCAGGACCGTGACCTCTGCGCCCAAGCGTCTCATGCCCTGGGCCAGCTCGAGAGAGATCGGCCCTCCGCCGATGAAGATGAGGCTCCGCGGCACCCTCTTCAGCTCGAAGAAGGTCTCGCTGGTGATGAACCCGACGTCCTCCAGGCCGGCAAGCGGCGGCACCGCCGGCCGGCTGCCGGTGCAGACGAGAATGAAGCGAGTTTTCAAGATCCTGTCGCCCACCGAGACCGAGTGCGGCCCCACCAGCCGAGCCGGCGTGCCGACGATGATTTCGGCGCCGGTCTGCCGAAGTCGCTCGGGATCGTCATCGGTCGCCGCGACCTCGGCCTGGACCTGGCCGATGCGATTCCAGATCGTGGGCAGATCCAGCACCGGCTCGGTGGCGGTGATGCCGAATCGATGGGCACGGCGGATGGTGTGAGCGGTGCCGGCCGCCGCCAGCAGGCTCTTGCTGGGGACGCAGCCGGTCCACAAGCAGTCTCCGCCAACTCGAGAACTCTCCACCGCGGCAGTTTTGAGCCCCAGCCTGGCGGCGAAGTCAGTCGCCACCATCCCCGCCGACCCGAGGCCGATCACCACGAGGTCGTATTCGAAGCGGGACCGCCTGACCACGGCTTGCAGATCTCCTTCCGCGCCGCACATGGCGCACAGTCCGGGCCGCGATGTGCCCGATGCTTCAGACCCGAACGAGTGAACTTGGGATGGGGGAAGGGCGTAAGGCAGGGCACCTCAGCGACCTGGAAGGAATCGTGCCACAACGATCTCCAGCCAGGCCTGGGGCACTCGGCCAGCGAAGAGTAGCGTATCCGGCCCTAGGGTTGACAGCGGCGCTGACCACCTCTGGTTCACCGACAAAGCCGTGCCGCTGCCGGTCCGAGAGCGAAGACGAAGCCGCACCAGGTGGCACCGCAAGCGGTCGCCATGGATGAGGCGAGCCGGCCCAATGGCGGCCGCTGGGGCTGACGGCCAAGCCGCTCCCGCCTCGGCAGCCGGCGTCGGTCCTGGCTCTGAAATCCATCTCGCCAGGTCCCATCCTGTGCCAGAACATGAAGGTCACCAGGTGCGACCAGCAGTCGCGGGGCCCACCGGGGGCCCGTGGCGTGAGATCTCAGCTTTGAAGGCGCGCCACCCCACCGGGATCGGGCCCATCGCCGGCGGCCAGCTCCTTCAGTTGCTTGACTCGGACTTGGACCTCGCCCATGAGGGCACAGCAGGTGACGTGGACGGTCGGGGACCCCGGCAGCGGTCGCGTGGAGCCTCCCCGAAGCTCCTTGCTGCCCATGACGGCCGCGCCCGATAGGTCGACGTCGATTCCCTCAGGCACGATCACCTGGATGGAGCCCATCAGCGCCACGGCCAGGATGTGGCTCTGGCGGGTCTCGACCTCGACCTGGCGGAGATCCAGGACGCACTCACCCATCACCGCGACGACCCGCGAGAAGGGGCGCAGGTGCCAGCGTCCACGTCGCACGGTGGAGGCCATCACCGCGATGAACCACTTGGCGTTCCGAGGTTTCCGTGACCGCGCCAGCGATGCTGGCGGCGTATCGATGTCCACCGTCAGGCGGCTGAGATCGGCGAGCGTCCGAGCGCTAAGAGCGCTCTCCACGCGGCGGGAGAATTCCTCGAGCCCCAGCCGCCCGTCGGAACACGCATCGCTCATCAGCCCCACCGCGCGCTCCCGATCCACGTCCGAGGCCAGCGGGCTGGGGACACCGGCACGCGGGGCGACGAAGTCGTCCATGTGCGCAGTTTAGAGGCCATCCCACGGTCGGGCCGCTGGGCGCCGGCGGTGATGCCCATCCCGCTGGAAGCAGCGGGGGCACTGGTGCCCCACCTCAGTCCCGGGGTCGCCCCGGTCTGACCACCGCCCGGTGCAGCTCGGCAGCGCTCTTCACCCTATCCGTCGGTGAGCGCTCAGCAAGCGGTTCTAGTCACATGCTAGTCTTACTTGCGCAGTGGGGAAATGGATGGTGGTGGTGGCGTCGACGATCCTGGCCTCTGCGCTGGCTGGGTGCGGCTCGACCGCCGGCGCGTCCGTGCGTAGCGGCAGTGTTGATGTCGCCTTCGCCGGATCACTGCAGCTGGTGATGTCCAAGTACCTGGGGCCCGAGTTCACCCGGGACGACGGATACGGATACCAGGGGCGCGGCGGCGGCAGTTTGGGCCTCGCTCAGGAGGTCATCTCCGGGGAGATCCACCCCAACGTCTTCATCTCGGTCGGGCCCGGCCCGCTGGCGCTGCTCGAGCCCAGGTACACGCGCTGGGCTGTGCGCATCGCATCCAGCCCGCTGGTGGTGGCGTACTACGCTCATGGCCCCTACTCGGTGAGCCTGAACCGGATCCGCGAGCGCCAGCTGCCGCTAAGCGACCTCTTCACCCTGATGGCGCGTCCGGGCTTTAGGCTCGGCCGGACCGACCCGGCGACGGATCCTCAGGGGCAGGCCTTCGCGATGATGGTGGGGCTGGCGGTCAAGCTCTACCATCTGTCCCCGGCCGTGGCGACGCAGGACCTTGGTGGGAGTGACCCTGGCGCGCAGCTGTATCCCGAGACCTCGTTGGAGGCGCAGCTTCAGGCGGGCCAGCTGGACGCGGCCAGCGCCTTCGAGTCGGAGGCCCTCCAACTCCATCTGCCGTTCATCTCCCTCCCGGCCGCCATCAACTTCGGGGACCCGAAGGACCTGGCCGACTACCGGGCGGCTCACCTGCGGATTGGTGCGAACGAGGTGGTGCACGGCTCGCTGCTCGACATCGAGGCGACCATGTTGGGACGCGGTTCCCCAGCGGCGACAGCCTTCATCGAGTTCCTGGCGGGTCACCGCGGGCGGCAGATCCTGGCGCGGGAGGGATACGCGACCCCGCCGGTCCAGCTGCTGGGGGACTCGGCCGCCGCTCCCGCCGGCATTCGCCGCCTGGCCAGGTGATCGCGGCTCCGTCCCGCAAGATCCGCCTCGCGGGGCCGAGCACCGCCCTGGCGGTCCTGGGGGCCGGGGTCGTGTGGGTGGCGGTTCTGGGGCCGGTGATAACTCTGGCCGCGCACCTCTCCTGGGGAGGCTTGCTGGAGGCCCTGGGCCAGCCCGGCGCCCTGGTGCCACTGGAGGTCTCCGTGGAGGCGTCGGCCCTGGCGGTCGGGGCCATCCTGCTGCTGGGCACCCCTTTGGCCTACATGCTCGCGCGCGATCGTCTGCCCTGGGGGCGGGTCTGGGAGGCGGGTCTGCTGCTGCCCCTGCTCACGCCTCCGCTGGTGATCGGGCTGCTGCTGGTGTTCATGGTCGGGCCGGCAACCCCGATCGGGCACGTGCTGGCCGGGGTACACCTGACCGCGGCGGACACCTTCTTCGCCCTGGTGGTCGCCGAGATCTACGAGGCGGTTCCCTACTACGTGCTGGGTGCGGAGGCCGCCTTCGCGGCCGTGGACCCGGACCTGGAGCGAGCCGCAAGCCTGCTGGGAGACCGCCCTTCCCGAACCCTGCGACGGGTGACCCTGCCCCTGGCGGCGCCGGGGCTGGCCTCCAGCCTGGCGGTGACCTGGGCCCGGGCGATGGGTGCCTTCGGGGCGGTCCTGATCATCGCGTACCACCCATTCGGGTTGCCCCTGCAGATCTGGACCACGTTGCAGGAGACCGGCCTGGAATCGGCGCTCCCGTTCGCGCTGCTGCTGCTGCTGGTGGCCCTGCCGCTCCCTGTGGCGGCGTACGTCTGGAGCGCCCGTGCTCGTCGCCGACTTTGAGGTTGCACGGCGGGACTTCGCGGTGAGCGTCGCCCTCCGGCTCCAGGCGGGGGAGCGCCTCGCGCTGCTGGGGGCGTCGGGGGCGGGGAAGACCACCACCCTGGAGGCCATCGCCGGCTTTGTGCCGCTCTCCCGAGGTGAGATCTGGCTGGGAGACCGCCTTCTCTCCCGGGCGGGGCAGCGGCCTGTCCCCCCGCGGGACCGGGGGGTGGCGCTGGTCGGTGGCAGTGCCGCCCTCTTCCCGCATCTCACCGCCTTCCAGAACGTGTGCTACTCACCGCGTGCCAATCCCGCAGCCGCCCGTCGGCACGCGGTCGCGCTCGGCCTGGGTCGACTCCTGGAGAGCCGCCCGGCCAGACTCTCCGAGGGTGAGCGGCGCCGGGTCGCCCTGGCCCGAGCGATCGCGGCCGGCTGTCGGACCCTCTGTCTGGATGAGCCGTTCGCTGCGCTCGACCGCCCGCTCGCCGAGGAGCTGCTGCAGCTGGTGCGCGAACTTGTCGAATCCCTCCCGGAGGGCGCCATCCTGGTGACCCACCGCCTCGACGAGGCTCAGGCGTTCGCAGATCGCATCGCGGTCATCGACCACGGCCGGATCGCCCAGATGGGATCCCCCCTGGAGCTCCTGAGACGGCCCGCGACCCGGGTCGTCGCTCAGGCCATGGGGTATCGGGGGTGGCTCTCCATCGGGGACCAGGTGCTGGCCGTCCACCCCGACCTGAGCCGGGCGGACGGCCAGGACGCCCTGCGGGTCGGGGCCTCAGTTGTGGGCTGCCGCCCGTTCGGGGGGCGCTTCGACATCGAGTTCGCGGCGACCGGCCCGTGGACCGGCCGCGCGCACCTCCACTGCGACTCCCCCCTTGAGGTCGGCGCCGAAGTCGAGGTGGTGACGCCGGAGCCAGTGTTCTTCCCCTCACATCCGGGAGTTGGCGATGCCTGAGTCCGGGCTCGGAAGACGGCTGCGGCTCGCGCGCCTGGGCAAGGGGATGTCGCAGGCGGAGCTGGCGGCCCGGTGCGGCGTCAGCCGACAGGCGGTCGCCGGGATCGAGGCGGGGGAGTGGACGCCGTCCCTGGGGGTCGCACTGCGGCTCGCCGCCGCGGTTCAGCGCACCGTGGAGCAGCTGTTCGGTGACGCGGAGCGAGAGCAGACGCTCGCGGTCGAGGGGCTGGCCGAGCCCGCCGGCCCCTCGGGACGGGCCCTGCTGGCGCAGGTCTTCGGCAGGCTGGTGGCGGTGCCGCAGGAGGGCTCGCTGGCGGCAGTCGCAGGGTTCGGCGCCAGCAGCGCTCGTCTCCAGTCAGGGGGGGTGGCGCTGGGGGCGATGCCCGCGGAACGAATCCTGCTGGTCGCCGGTTGTGACCCGGCGCTTCCCCTTTTGGCCGAGGGGCTGAGCGCCACCGGGTCGGAGCTGCGCCTGGTCTGGTGGCCATGCGGAAGCCAGCGGGCGCTGGAGTTGCTCAGCCGGGGATTGGTGCACGCGGCCGCGGCCCATGCCCCCGCTCAGCGGTTGCCGGTGCTGGCGGGCCATTCGGCGCTCGGGTTCGCGAGCTGGGAGGAGGGGATCGTCTTCCGCCCTGACACCCAGGCATTGACCCTGGAGGCAGCGGTCGGGCGCCGGCTCCGCCTCGCCAACCGGGAGCCGGGATCCGAGGCGCGGCAGCTCCTGGACAACCACCTGCAGGAGCTCGGCTCCGACGCGGTGCCCGGCTACGAGAGCCGTTACCGCGGTCATCTCCCCGTCGCCTCGGCCGTGGCCGATCTCGGCGCCGACTTCGGGATCGCCACCGAGCCGGCCGCGCTCGCCCTGGGCCTTGGCTTCTTGGGGCTGTCCGCGCAGAGCTCGGTGATCTTCGTGCCGGATGACAAGGCCGGCAGCGAGGAGCTTACCGCTCTGCTCAACGGGCTCGGACATCCGGCCTTGGAGCGCCAACTGTCGGCCTTGCCCGGTTATGGGACCGCCATCCTGGGTGAGAGTCTGTGAGTGGGGGCCGCCGCGAAGGACCCCGAGATCGGGGGCGTCCGGCCGGGGTCGGGATCGGCTTGGGTCTAAGGGCGCCACACCGTCTGGATGTTGGTGAACTCTCTGATCCCGAAGCTGGCCAGCTCTCTTCCGTAGCCGCTGCGCTTCACCCCCCCGAAGGGGATGCGCGCATCGGAGTGGGTCATGCCGTTCACGAACACCCCGCCGGTGTCGAGCTGCCGGGCGAGAGCGGTGCCGTGGTCAGGGTCCGAGGTCCAGACGTTGCCCCCGAGCCCGTAACGAGGGTGGTTGGCCAGCCGGACCGCCTCGGCCTCGTCGGCGAACGCGGTGAACGCGGCGACCGGCCCGAAGGTCTCCTCCTGGAACACCGCCATCTCCGGCGTCACGCCCGTCAGCACCGTGGCCGGGTAGAAGAAGCCCGGCCCCTCCTCCGGCACCCCTCCGAGGACGATCTCGGCGCCCTGGCGCACCGAGCGCGACACCTGATCCTGCAGCTGCTCCCGCAGGTCGGCGCGGGCGAGCGGGCCCAGCTGCACTCCGGGGTCGGTGGGG
>JAJYWT010000021.1 GCA_021791345.1 bacterium | reverse complement strand
GCAGCAGATCGACGGGTACACCCACCAAGCCGTTGCCGGGCGGAGTTGCCAGGATCCGTTCTGTCGGCACCCTGCCCGCGACCGCGGCCCGAAATGACCCCGGGTCGAACCCGGGCAGACACGCCGCGGCTGGCGTGGCGACCGAGCACGGATTGGGCCGCCTCGGAAGCTGCTGGTAGCCGACGTAACGGATGGCGGCATCCGGGCCGCAGAACACCTCCCAGACCCAGCCAGTGTCCTCCAGCGGCGTCGACCGCAACACCGGGACCCGCTGACCCCCGAGGGACCAGAAACTCCCACTCCAGGACCAGCTGTCGGTGGCGATGCCGGTGGCCCATTCGGTCACGTCGTAAGGGCTGCAGGCCGGCGGGGATACGGGCAACCCGGTGAGCCACGGGTGAAACGTGGCGGGCCGGGTTGGGGCGGTCGGCCCCTGTACCGCAACGCATTGGCCGCCGAATGCAAGGTCGTTCGTAGAGCCACTGCAGCCGAGGGTCACTCCGGATCCCGAGTAATTGGCAAGGGCTGGAGCGCAGGACCAGGCGACCCATTGGCCCATCGCGAGTCCCAACGCGGCGATTAGGCGTCCGCGGTATCGCATAGGACGAACCGGCCAAGTTTCGGTGCCCATTGCAACCACTGGATCACGGCGAAGGCCGTTACCTTAGTCACGGGCCGGCCGACGCCGACACGTTCGATCTGTCGCTCGGTCCCGCGCGTAATGACCGCCGCATCGGCGTTCGAATCATTGGGGTCTGGTTGGAACCCAACTTCCACGCTGGTTACGGCGTCCTTGATCGACAGCACCGTGATTTGAGCGCTCTTGTCGTGCGCAATCTCTCCCTCCTCGGCGGCGAGCCAGTCCCCCGCGTCCGCATACGCCAGCAGGGCGGGGTCCTGCCGCTCTATCGCTACGTTCTCGATGAGGTTGTCAATCTCAGCGTCCTTCACCACAAGCTGGGCGGAGACCCCGCTGGGGAGCGGGTGGGAGCTGGACACGGTGAACACCGGAACCACCACCTGCGAGCTCGGGACGCGCACGCCCGGAGCTATCGACACCATGGCCGGTTTGGGGGTCGGCTTGCCCTTCGGGATCACCGCAATCGACGAGCCGCACCCGGCCGCGCAGGTCACGACCAGCCCGCAGGCCAGGATGGCACCCCTGTGCACCCATCCCACCGTCGCAGCCGCCACGCTCATCCCCCCGACCCCACCTGGGGCGGTCTTCGCATCCCCTTAGGCAGGCAGGATATACCGCCGCTTTGCACCTCACAAGAGCTTTCGGTGAACCGGCTCAGGTCCACTGCGTTTCTAGGTCCAGCGAGAGTCCCTCAGCCGCTCTGGCCAAGCATGCCTCCAACCACTCCACCGATCCGGGCGGAAGGCTCCGGAGCACGGTCGTGCGACCCCCGCCTGCTTGGTCGGGCCTGCCTTGGACTACCGACACGGGCGTGACCAGGTACTCTCGCACCCTATCGCACAGGCCTGCGTCGCCCTCCATCTCCAGGGTCGGATACCGCACTACCGCGCGCTCGGCGGTCGATCTGTCACTCACTACATACCGGATCACGTCCAATCAGGCCCTCCCTGGCACCAGGTGCCGCTTCAAGTTGGGGCGCGGCGCGGGCTCGCTGCGCCCCCGAACGAGCTCCGCGTCCCTCCACGGCTGGATCAGCAGGCGCTCGCCCTCTCGGAGGGCGGTCTGGGCCGCTCGCCACGGCACCGGTCCCCGGTGAAGCTGGCGGAAGATTTCGGCCGGCGCCTCGGAGATCAGGTCCTCGGCGCAGGAGGTGACCGGACGGTAGCGGCTCGCCACCCGCCAGACCTGCTCCGCCGACAGCCCGACCGAGCGCAGCTCTGCGTCCAGCGTCCCGCGGGTTCGCTGAGTCAGCAGCTCTTTGCCCAACTGCCGGGGACTGCGCAGCCCCAGGGTCGGGGCGGGCCGCTCTCCCCCGGGCTGCCAAGTCCGCCCGTCGCCCATGAGGTCGCTGTCCAGCCGCACGGGGGGCGGCTGTCCCGGTGCCCGCACCGTTTGGTCCGGATCCCAGCGGGAGTCCACCTCACGCAGACGCTGCAGCAGGTGTTCGGTCAGCTGGGCCGGCTCCCCGACGGGCTGCTGAAACGGGACCGGATCGTGCAACGGATTCGGCAGCCAACCCGAGACCACCAGCAGGTGCATGAAGCTGCGGAGCGAGACTCCACCGCGAGGATCCTCCAGGAGGGCGTGCCCGCACTCGTGGATGAGGGTCGTCTGCAGCAACTGGCGCACCTGCGCCCCGTCGGATGGCCAGCCCTGCAGCTCGGCGACCCGGGCCGGGTCACAGTTGATCCTCATCTCCCCGGGGTGCCAGACGCCAAGCTCATCCACCTCAAAGTCATCTGCCGGCTGGAGACGCAGCCGGTCAATGAGGCCGCGGAAGAGGTCCTTGGCCTGCAGAGGCAGCTGATCCATCAGCTCGACGGTCGCCGCGCTCCGGCGATGGAACTCGGAGTCGCCGGCGAGACCCGTGGAGATCTCGAGCTCGAATTGCTCCTCCGCCCACTGGAAGACCGAGAGGTCGCGACTGCGGTAGAAGCGCAGCGGGAGGTACTGGCAGCGGGAGTGGTACGGGGCCGGAGCCGGGGACGTGGTCACACCCGAGCATGTCCGCCCAGCGCCGGGAAACGGCGCGAACGGCTATGGGCTCAGCTCATGTCGGGCCAGGCGGCCGGCTCTGCCTCGCCGCCCTCGCCTTCCTCGCCCCCCACCTTCTGGTGGAACCGCGCCGCCACCATCTGCTGCGCCATCGCCTTGGGGATCCCGAACTTGACCAGCGAGCGCACCTCGTCCGCCATCACCTTGTCCCGAGCCGTCTCCACCGCCGCGATCAGATCGTCGATTGCAATCGTTGCTTGCTTGGCCATCTAATGCATCCTACCCGAGGCTCGCCGCTCCAACCAGCGCCTGGTCTGCCCCCACCGGGTGCACGGGCAGGTTGGGGTTGATGCAGAAGCCCTCGTAGTCGATGGGCTCGGTGATGGTCGGGTGCTCCCCGCAGACGGGACACTCCGGGTCCCGCCGCAGCCGGAACTCCCGAAACTCCATGGAGAGGGCGTCCACGTGGAGCAGCCGCCCACTCAGGGACTGTCCGACCCCGAGCACGAGCTTGACCACCTCGGTCGCCTGCACGGTGCCCACCAGGCCGGGAAGGACCCCCAGAACCCCCGCCTCGGCGCACGACGGCGCCTCCTCGGGCGGCGGCGGCTGGGGATAGCGGCAGCGGTAGCAAGGTGACTGCCACGGGATCATGGTGGTCACCTGGCCCTCGAACCGGAAGATGCCCCCGTCCACCATCGGCTTGCCCAGGAACACCGCGACGTCGTTGGCGAGGTAGCGGGTCGGGAAGTTGTCGCAGCCGTTGACGATGATGTCGTACTGGGCGAAGATCTCTCCCGCGTTGCTCCCGTCCAGGTGGACGTTGTGTTCTATGACCTGGACCTCAGGGTTGAGCGCCCTGAGCGCGATCGCCGCCGACTCGGTCTTCAACATCCCGATCCGATCCTCGGTGTGGAAGATCTGGCGCTGCAGGTTGCTGCGCTCGACACGGTCAAAGTCCACCAGCCCGATCGTGCCGACGCCTGCCGCGGCCAGGTAATAGGCGACCGGAGCTCCGAGCCCGCCGGCTCCAATCAGGAGAACCCTGGCGTCCAGGAGCTTGGCCTGCCCCTCCTCACCGACCTCATCGAGCAGGAAGTGGCGGCTGTAGCGCTCCTTCTGCTCGGCGGTCAGGGCCCGCGGCACCCTGAAGGGCATCCCCTGATCCTTCCATGCGCCGAAGCCGCCCTTCAGCGACCTCACGTCGCTGTATCCCATGGCCTTCATGGTCTGGGCCGCCAGCAGGGAACGCACCCCTCCGGCGCAGTAGATCGTGATCGGACGGCTGCG
>JAJYWT010000026.1 GCA_021791345.1 bacterium | reverse complement strand
ATCTCCCCGTCGGCTCCGCTCTTTGAGTTCAGCAGTGACCGCAGACGTCCACTTCAATCCGCCCCCGTTGCAGTCAAAATTGCAGTCAACTTCGGGGGGATCCGGCCGGCCTGTAGCGACCTCTGGTGGTCGCCGTGAGTCGGACCGAGTCCTGGCGAAGAGCCGGGAGGGGAGCGGTCCGATGTTGGCCCGGATGGCCGTCCCTGGGTCCCTCGCATCTGAATGGCACCTAAGCGGGCCAGGCCCGGTCACCCACCGGAAGGCTGTGGACGGCACCTGGAGGCGGCCATCCAGGTGCTCAGCAGGCAAAACCGGGGATGGTTGGGGTCACCGCGACCACTGGGCTCGGTGGAGCGCCCTAGCAAGACCCCTGCCGACCGGCTGGCACGGCCTCTCAGCCGGCGCTCATAGGAGGTGGAACTCAGACACCCACGAGGTACTTCGACGTGGCTGCCGCGTCGGCGAAGTAGTTGGCATGAGTGACCCGCACCGTGTCGTAAGAATCCGACCCAACAAGGACGATCTCCAGCGAAGGGCTCGTCCGTAGGTCTCGTTCCTTCTCGGCATAGGCCGCCAGGGCGCGAGCGGCATCACACCCGAACTCCTGCACCTCGACCAACTCGCCTTTGGCATGATCGAAGACCAGCAGGAAGTGTTGGATCGACTCGCTCATGGCTTGTTCCTCCGTAAGTTTCGTTCCAAGTATGGCATCGCGGCAGCCCGCAACGTGACCACTTCCGCCGCTAACTCGCGAGCCACCATTCCTCCCGCCTCCTCAATCGCCATAGCGGCGGATGCCGTCCTTAGGAAGTCAAGCACCGGCCGCGGACCGATGCCACTCTTGAGGTCAGCTTCAATACGCCCGCCGAGGCGCTCGACGGTGACGGCCCACTCATGCATGATCCGGGTCCGCAACTGGACCTCGATGGCCCTGGCTACTCCGTCCTCGTCCGGGTATGAGACGACGACATGGACCGCTCGGTAACCTGAGGCTCGCGGGGCACCAATGTAGTCCGCCACCCGAAGCGGCGGGCGGTTCCTGCACAGGCGCCGCTCCACACTCCTGATCTCCGCCACGCTCTCTACGATGGCCCGACAGCCTCCGATGTCCTGCATCTTGGCTAGCTGCATAGTTGGCTCCCGCCGAAGCTTGTCAACGATGGTGGGAATACGCTTCAGGCGCTGAGTGACCTCCACCTGGCACCCCTCTGTCCTCAAGACGGAGCGCAGGCCCATGTTCGCCTTGATCAGAGGGTATTGGTGGGCTGCTCTGAAGACGACCAGCACCTCATAGGCTGACCGGAGGCGGTCTTCCGACCAAGGTTCAGCCTCGACAATGAACTTGCGGATGGTCTGTCCTGCCCGATTGACTTGCGAGTTCGTGGGCACCCCGACCATCGCGCCATGTTCCCACACTCGGAGTGCCGGCCCCGAGTGCCGTAAGCCGGGCCCGGCGTAGCCCGATGGCTATTGCCGGTAAGCGGGGCCCAGCACGGGAACGGAGCGTCCGGCGAATCCCGGGATCGCGCCCCCGTAGACAGATGGGAAGGTGCCGTGGACGCCTCACCTTCCCCCCGACACCTAGCGTGGTCGCTGTAGGCTGATGGGGGGCAGGTGGTCGGCGGTCGCAGAGCGGACATAGAGTCTGGATGTGAAGGGCAGAGTCGGACGTCGTCCACCGACGTCCCGAGCCTGGCGGCGTCACGGAGCCGGCCGGTGGCCGCCTGTTGGGCGGCACGGGCGGCCCGGTCGGCGCCGAGGTCGCGGACCGTCAGTTTGGTCACCTCATCTCCCAGTGCCCCGGTCCGGCCCAACTCCGAGAGGCAGCTCAGGTTCCCGCCCCCGCGGAGCGTCTGACCGCGGAGAGCCACCGGTCCAGTTCTCGGGGACGAGACCCCTCTGATCTCAGCAGGCGCCACTGCGGTCCACTTCGATTCACCCGGGTCGGCGTCGGAACGTGTGCGGCAGCGAAGCCGCACGCCGGCGGGGCACCGAGGTTAGCGGCTGACTGGATTCCAATGTGGGATGGCGGCCATGTTGGGCCTGGGTGGCCAGGCGGAGCACGGAGGCGGAGTTGGGGAAGATCCCCACCAGCTTGACAGGAGGGTGCTCGGAGCTCAACCCAGATCGGCGGCGCAGCGCGGTTGGAGCGAGTTGCTTGCGATTCTGCTCCCACGACGAGGTTTGGTGCGCGGCGTACAGCATGCCTGCAAGAAAGGCCTCTGACGAGGGGCACGTGGTTTCAACTCGCGCTGGTCCGAACGACACGGAGTCGCGCCGCGATCTCCTCGACTTCCACGGTGCCCTGAGCAGCGTCCATGACCAGGTCGAAGGCTGCGTCGTCATCGAGATCCGGGGTCTGGTCGTTCAAATCCAGAAAGACCACCGTCGCTAGCCAGGCCAGGCGCTTGTTGCCGTCGACCAAGGCGTGATTCCGGGCGATCGAATGGAGCAGCGCCGCCGCTTTGAGATCGAGGCTTGGGTAGGCGTTCTCTCCGAAGGCGTTGGACCGCGGCCGGGCAGCCGCTGAGTCAAGGAGGCCCAGATCGCGAACAGGTCCGGCCCCTAGAGCTCGGGTCAGCCCCAGCAGGTCCTCGAGGTCCAGGTACTCGACATCGGTCACACGCGGCCTAACCGCTCGATGACGTCTTCCCAGCGGCTTGCTAGTCTCTCTGTGCTGGCTCCCACACGGGCACGGTGACCGTGCCGCTCGTAGCGATCCAGCACGGCTCGGCGGATGACCTCCTGCCGGGAGGCGCCCTCGGCCTGAGCCAGCGCTGTCAAGGCCCGCTCCATCTCCGGGTCGGTGCGGACTGTCATGGCCATGATCCGATGATACCACTTTGGTACCAACAAGCCACTGGCTATGGGACGCGAAGTTCACCCAGTGGGTCTTTCCCGACCAACCGCCGAACCGCGGCCATGCTGCACGCATCGGTAACTCGCGAACCGCGTGTACCGCGTTGGGACCGAGAAGATCCTTGAAGGCGCCTGAAGCCATCAGGCGTCCGCGCGAGATCGCCGCCACCCGGCCGCAGACCCGATCGACATCACTCAGCGGTTGGAAGTTGAGGAAGACCGTACAGCCCGGCCGCGCATGGTCCGGATGAAGGTCCGGGTGTGGTGCCGGCCGACGGGCTCAAGGAATGAGGCGGGCCCGCCGAGTATGACCGGCTCCGGGTTGCCTTCGCCGGCCGCGGCGATCGCCGCCGGCCCGGCAGCGACCACGGCGGTGGTCGGGACGGCCCTCATCGGCTCATGCCGTTCGCCGCGATGTGCCGAGAGCAGGTCGTTGGGGCGATGCATCACGACCTGCGATGCACTGATCACTCCTCATCAGACGCTCCCCCGAGCGCACGGTCGACCAGCGAGACCAGGCCGACCAGGCCGGCCACCTGCTCGGAGTTGAGCCTGTAGCGACGAGCGAGGGCGGTCGGGTCGGAGAAGAGGACCGTGCTCCCCGAGGCGCCCCGGGACGCCTGACGGACGAGGAGGCGGGTCGGAAGCTCGAGGGCGAGGTCAGGGGCGGCGAGCATCGCCGGCGTCCCCGCAGCCGGGTTGCCGACGATCAACACCTTGGCCTCGGGCATGTTTAGGCCGACCGACCGTGCACCGGCGGCATGGTCGATGATGGCAAACACCGTGGCGCCGGCAGCCGTGACCGCGTCGGCGAGCCGGCGGACCGCCTCGTCGACGGGGAGCGGGCTCGAGCGCTCGACGACGCCACGATCAGCGGGCAGCGGTGCCGAAGCGTCCCCGGCGGACTTGGACCACCACAGTTCGAGCTGGATGTGATCGGGATCTCTGAAGACGAGCGCGGAGCCAACCTCGGTGTCAGCCACCGGCGAGTGCTCGACATCGAGCGCCGCCAGACGCTCCTGCCAGACATAGAGATCCTGACGCCGGCCCACGGCGAAGCCAACGTGGTCCAGCCCGGCGCGGCGCTCGTCGAAGGGCCCCCCGTGGAACCCCCGATGCTGGTTGAGCCCGACCACGAGACCTGAGGCGTCGTGGCGCAGCACGATCATGGTGCGCTCGGGAAAGTCCGTCCGCCGTAGGCGCCGCAGCCCGAGCACGTGCTCGTACCAGGCAGCGCTCACCTCGACGTCGGAGACCGACAAATCGACGTGACCGATGCCAAAGAAGCCTGCATCCTCCACGCGTATGCCTGTTCCTCTACAGCTCGATCTCGCGCTGTGCCGTGGCTTGCTGCGGCACCATCATCGTAGACCAGCTCTCTCCTCCCGTTCGCCTCCACGATGGCGCCGGCGGGCATCAGGCGTCCCCACAAGATCATCACCACCGGATCGCAAAGGTGTTCAGGCTTGCCGAGCAGGTAGGAGTTGCGGAAGATCGCCCGGCCGCGATCGAACAGGCTACGGAGGGCGGTTCGGGCGTGGTGCCGGCCCACGGGTCGAGGTCCGAGGTGGGCTCGCCGAGGATGGCCAGCTCCGGGTTGCTGAGGAGGGCGGAGGTGAGCCTCAGCGGCGCCTGCATTGGCGATCGAGGGGCAATGAGCGCTCGGCGCATACTGGCACCATGAGCAACACCGGACCCGCGACGCAATCGGCTAACCGCTACCGGGTAACGGTCGAACGCCTGATCCCCGCTTCACCGGCGGCCATCTTCGCAGTCCTGGCCGATCCGCGACGCCATCCGGACATCGACGGGTCTGGCTCTGTGAAGGCTCCAAAGGTGAGCGGCCTCCATCGTCTCAACAGTGGGGCCAGCTTCGGCATGAAGATGCAAATGGGGCTTCCGTACTCAATGATGAACACCGTGATCGAGTACGAGGAGAGCCGCCGAATTGCGTGGCGAACCACGGCGCCCCCGCCCATCGGCCATCTGGTCGGTGGTCGCGTCTGGCGGTACGAGCTGACCCCCGTGGATGGCGGTACCCTGGTCAAGGAGACCTGGGATATCTCCGAGGATCGGCAGCGCCCATTCCTGCAGCTGTTCGGCCTCCCGGCCAAGACCAGGGCCAACATGGCAAGGACTTTGGAGCGCCTGGCTGAACTGCTGGAGCGCTCTGGGGACCAGCCCGCGACCAGCACCGACTGAGCCGCGGCTGTGATGGCGCGCAGGCAACAGCACGCCCGGAAGTGGGGCGGAGTTGACGGAGCTGGCGCTGCGCACCGGGGTCCGGTAGCAGCCGGCTACGCGATCGACAGGAGGGCCCCGGTGCCAGTCCTTGCCGAAGCTGTTCCCGTCCAGTCCCGCTACCTACAGCTGGCGCCGGGGTCGGTTGGCTCGGAGATCCTTCGCGTTCGGTGCGACCAGGTGGCTCCTACCAGCCTTCCCAGGAAGGACGCTGCCGGGACAGCACGAGCGGCAGACCGAGTTTGAGCGGCGGCTGTTCGAAGACCGGGGTATCGCCACGGCTGCTCGGGGTCATGGCCGAAGATCAGGGGTGGGGCTTGAGACATGGGGTCGAGTCCTGCTGCCAGTGGCCAGGTCAAAGTAAGCACTGGTGGCCAACACGAGTGAGCGGCTGGGGTTGGCGCATGCTCGCCTGCTGAGTTTGTCCAGCAGGCGGCTCCAACCGATTAGCTCGCCGGGACAACTACTCACAGCAGACGAGCCGGGCCAAATCGAGCCCGTCCAGTTGAATGCGGGTGCCCCAGCGCCGACCGCAATCAGCCGGGCGTTCCGGGACAGATGATCGGTCCAGAGTTCAAGTTAGCCGTCAGTGTGGCTCAGCGTGCGCGTCTCCGGGGCCGACGGCCGCGATCTGTCCCTGCAGCAGGTACCCAACCCCGGGCACTGTGAGCAGGAGCCGCGGAGCCTCCGGCTCCTCTTCCAATTTGGCGCGCAGGCGCTGGATGATGGTGCGGACGTACGCGTGTTCCGCCGTATAGGAAGGACCCCAGACCGCTGCCAGGATCTCGCGGTGGGTGCGCACGCGACCACGGTGGCGGGCAAGGTCCTGAAGGACTCCCTTCTCCATCGGTGTCAGACGCACCGGCTGCCCATCTACCACTGCCTGGCTGGCCGCAAGGTCAACGCGCACCCTCCCCAGGTCGATCGGAGCATCGAACTCCGAGCGGGGCTGGCGGCGCAAACGAGCCTCGAGCCGGGCCAAGAGCTCCTGAACCCCGAAGGGCTTGGCAATGTAGTCGTCGGCGCCGGCGCGCAGGGCCGACACCTTGTCGGCCTCCTGTCCCCGGGCACTGACGACCAGGATGAGCGGCGTCTGCTCCCACTGCCGGATGGTGCGCAGCAAGTCCATCCCATCGATGTCCGGCAGCCCCAGGTCGAGAATCAGCATGTCCACCGCACTGCTCCCCAGGGCTCTCAGGCAGGCCTTCCCATCCTCCGCTTTGAGCGTGCGGTATCCGGCCGACTCCAGCGTATCGATCAGAAATCGACTCATGCCGGGGTCGTCCTCGACAACCAGCACGGATGCCCCCGACGGAACTCCGCTCATGGTGATGCCAGAAGTGCGGGCACCGCTTCTGGCTCCGCCGCTTGTGAAGGGCGGGGGAGCATGAGGTGAAACTGCACTCCCGAGTCGGGCGCGTGGTCGATCCACAGCGCGCCCCCCATCGCCTCGGTCAGGCCGCGGCTGACGGCGAGCCCCAGGCCAAGGCCGCCCTCTGAGGCGGACGCGTACCTCTGGAAGAGGCGATCCCGGACCTCCGGGGCGATTCCGTGCCCGTGATCTCGCACGACCAACTCGGTGGCGGTGCGCCGGTAAGGGGGCGCCTCCCGGACCGCAATGTCGGCCCGCGTCTGGCCTGAATGGAGCTCCACGTTCCGCAGCGCGTTGTCCAGCACCTGCTGGACGCGCTGCCAGTCGGCTATCACCAGAGTGGGGCTCGACGGAACAGTCACCTGCAGATCCAGCGTCCGAGCCCAGCGCTGGGCCGCCTCCTTAGCGGCATCTCCCAGATCCATCACCTGGGTCTCGATGTGCACCTGCCCGGTGTCGATTCTCGCCATCTCCAACAGATCGTCCAACAGGCGGTTCATCCGTCGCGCCTCCGCAGCGATGAGCTGTGGATACTCGCGCCAGCGCTGGTTATGCCAGTCTGCGTCCGACAGGGCGGTGCTGTATCCGAGCAAGCTTGACAGCGGAGTTCTCAGCTCATGGCTGACAGTCGCCAGGAGCTCGCGCCGAAAGGCCTCCGCCCGCCGGGTCGCGGCCAAGGCCGCTTCGGTGCGGGCCAGTTCAGTCCGAGCGGCGATGCTCTTCTCCAACTCCGCCTCGGCGGCGCGCAGCTCGAGGTTGCTTGCTCTCAGTTGCGCGGTTGCCGCCCGCAGCCTCAGCAGGTGGCGGCGGCGAGCATTCGTGAGCCCGGCCACCGCCAGACACACCAGGAGGAACGCGACCCAGGCCAAGGTCTCAGTGGTGGAGTAGATGGTGAGGCGGCCCACCGGAGGTAGAAAGAAGTAGTCGACGGCCAAGGCCGACGCAAGCGAGCCCGCCATTGCTGCTGGGAACCCGTAGACCCCCGCAGCCGCCACGACCACGGCGAGATAGATGAACTCGTACGTTTGGGTATGGTCGGGCAGGCGCAGGGCCTTGAGAAGGGCCGTGAGGAGGGTCACCGCGGCCAGGGTGAGGACGAGCCCCAGGACGACGCGCCATCGTGACGCGCCCGGCTCATCGACCGGACGGATCGCGCCCGCAGCTCTCCGGCGCAGAGAATGCGGAATCAGCTGCACCATGTTCGGTTCCGATCGTAGCAAGCTGAGAACGAGCGATACTCCGCTTGTCCGAGCGCTCCCATCAACGCTCAGCAGGAGCGCGGGCAGCGCTGGTCAGCGTCCAACGGCCCCAGCCCTGGCGAGAGTGGTCGAGCTTCGGAGCGCGGCTCCCACCACCGGGTTCGGGTGGGACCCGGGTGCGCCCGGATCAGACCGAGCGCCCTCGATCTGGGAAACCGATCATGATGGTCGCGTGCACGCGGCAGCCCGCGATTCTCATTTCGTAGCTCTCACCCGCCCGGCGGTGCGGCTTCGCGCTGAGCGGAGGAGGGACCGTTAGTGCCCTCTGGGATGACGCCGGCCCAGCCGGCAGCGACGGTCCCACGGCGTGGGAAGGTGGCGGGCCGGGGGACGCTGACCGTGTTCCTGGGATCCGCGCCCGGAGTTGGCAAGACGTATTCGATGTTGGAGGAGGGGCGCCGCGAGCTGACCACTGGGACCGACGTGGTGGTGGCATGGGTGCAGACTTACGGCCGACCGCTCACGGAGGAGGCGCTCGACGGCCTTGAGCGGATTCCTCCGCTCAAGGTGGTGTACCGGGGCATTGAGGTCGAGGAGATGGATCTGGAGGCGACGCTTGAGCGCCGCCCGGAGCTGGCGCTGGTCGATGAGCTGGCCCACACCAACGTGCCTGGAATGTGTCACGCCAAACGCTGGCAGGACGTCGAGGCCTTGCTCGACGGTGGGGTCAACGTGTGGACCACCGTGAACATTCAGCACATCGAGAGCCTGCGCGATGTGGTGGAGCAGGTGACGGGGGTCTCCGTCCGGGAGACCGTGCCCGACTTTGTGCTCCAAAGCGCGTCCGAGCTACGCCTAGCTGACATCACCCCTGAAGCGCTGCGCAAGCGCATGCGCCACGGGAACATCTATCCTCCAGAGCGGGTCGAGGTGGCCCTGAACAGCTTCTTCCGGGAGGGGAATCTGGCGGCCCTGCGCGAGTTGGCGCTTCTCTACACAGTCCAGCACCGGCAGGCCCGGAGCGTCGCGGCGGCCCCGAGCCAGGCGCTCGACCGGGTTCTCATCGTCGCGGCCGCCGATGCCACCGCACTGGGTCTGATCCGCCGAGGGGTGCGGATGGGTCGACGGCTGTCGGCCCCGGTCGAGGTCATGGCGGTGGGCGAGCCCGGCCATGGGACTGAGGCGCTCGCAGAGGCCGCCCGCCTCGCAGAGGACCTGGGCGCCACCTACAGAGCCTGCTCTGACACCGGCTCGGTGGCGGCGATTGCCGCTGAGATCGAACGTTCCGAGGCCACCCACATCATGCTCGCGGCTCCTGCCGGCAGTCGACCTGGGTCGCGCCAGCAGGCGCTGCTCGCGCGGCTGCTCGAGGAGCTCAACGACCGCCATCTGCACGTCATTGGTCGGCGGCTGGGGGCAGTCTCTGCGGGATCGGGGGATGCGCGCCCGGATCCGGCGGCGATCCTCCAGCGGGAGGCCAGGCGCGGAACCCAGGGGTCGCTGCGGCTGTACATCGGGTACGCGCCCGGGGTCGGCAAGACCACCCGGATGCTGGAGGAGGCAAGCCGCCGCCAGCGCCGCGGGGCTGAGGTGGTGGTCGCCGCCGTCGGGGGTCGGGGGCGGGCCGCAGTCCAGGTCCTGCTCAGCCGACTGCGCCAGATTCCGGCGCTGCCCACGGGCGCCGTCGACGTGGATGCGGTGCTGCGCAGCAACCCCAGCGTCGCGTGCGTTGACGACCTGTCGGTGCGGGACCTGGAGACTCATGAGCCGCGCTACCTCCAGGTCCAGCGATTGCTGGCAGCGGGCATCAACGTCGTGGGCACGATCGGCGTCATCGACCTGCCCGGGTTTGAAATTGCTCGAGGTCAGTTGGAGGCCTTGCGCGACCAGCACCATGGGCTGACGGGCTCAGTGCCAAGCCGCATTCTGGACCAGGCCGACGAGATCGAGCTGGTCGATATCCCTCCCGCCGAGCTGCGGGAGAGGGTGCGAGCCGGGTGGATCGTGCCCCCTGACGAGGTGGCGGGAGCCCTGTCTGCCTACCGGGAGGAACTCCTCGGAGACCTGCGTGATGCCACCTTGAGGTTGGTGGCCCGGCACACCGAGCAGCGCCTGCAGCGCTACATCGCCACCAACTCCATCAGGACGCTATGGGCGGTTCAGGAGCGGATTGCAGTTGCCATGCGCCCGGAGCGGGTGGATCTGGCGGCCCAGCTGCTGGAAGCCGGTCTCACCATGGCCAGACGCGAGGACGCGGAGCTGTCGCTGGTCACGGTCACTCAGCCGCGGCCGGACCAGAGGGAGGCGAGAGCGGTGGAGGAGCTCTCGCGGCTCGCAGCCAAGAACGGAGTGGCACTGGTACCGCTGCCGCGCAGCGGTACGGTGGCGGCGACCTTGGTTGGTTGGGCTGAGTCCCATCAGGTGACGACCCTCATCATGCCCGCCCCGCGGGTCCGGCACCGCCTGCCCTGGGAGCGATCGGTCGCCTTCGAGGTCATCCGGCTCGCCAAGGACACGGACATTCACATATTGGGGCGCACCCTGTTGCCGGCGGCGGTCAGCGCAGGCGAGCCAGCGCCTCGTTGAGCGCGAGCACGTTGACATAGGCTGGGCCGAGAAAGCCCAGCTCCGGTCCGGTTGTCTCGGCGCGTATCAGCTCACGCAGCCTTCGGGCGGAGATGCCGGTTGCCGCCGACACCATGGGAATCTGGGCGATGGCGTCGGCCGGGGTGATGTCCGGGTCCAGCCCGCTGGCCGACGTGGTCACCAGATCGGTGGTGGGGTTCACCCCGCGCTCATGCCAGTAATGGATGAGTTCGCGGACATCGTTCACCAGCACCTTCGACCTCGGACCCAGGTTGGCGGCTCCCGAGCTCCCCGCCCGGCCATTCTCCTGGAGCGGGTTGTCGGCGTCAGGACGGCCATGGAACCACTGGTTGCCGCTCCATGACTGACCGATCAGGGCAGAGCCGTAGCGCCCGATCGAGCCCTGGGCCTGGCTCGGAAAGAGGGCTCGGGAGAGCCCGATCCCAACCAGGGGATAGGCCAGGCCAAACACGACCAGGGCCGCCAGAGCGAGGATCACAGCCCGACGCAGTTCAGTGAGCAAGTTGCCAGCCCTCAGTAAAGATGTGCTGCAGTTAGCAGCAGGTCGATCAGTTTGATCCCGATGAACGGGGTGATGAGTCCCCCCACCCCGTAGATCAGGACGTTTCGGCGCAGCACCGCCGCCGAGCCCGATGGACGCCACCTCACCCCCCGCAGCGCCAGCGGGATCAGCGCCACGATCACCAGCGCGTTGAAGATGACCGCCGACAGCACTGCGCTCTGGGGGCTGTGAAGACGCATGATGTTGAGCGCCTCCAACTGGGGATAGGTGGCGGCGAAGAGCGCAGGGATGATAGCGAAGTACTTGGCTACGTCGTTGGCGATCGAGAAGGTGGTGAGCGCCCCCCGGGTGATCAGCAGCTGCTTGCCGACCTCGACCACCTCGATCAGCTTGGTGGGGTTGGAGTCGAGGTCGACCATGTTGCCCGCCTCCTTGGCGGCGTTGGTGCCGGTGTTCATGGCCAGCCCGACGTCGGCCTGGGCCAGCGCCGGGGCGTCGTTGGTCCCGTCACCGGTCATCGCCACCAGCTTGCCGCCGGTCTGCTCCTGGCGGATCAGCGTCATCTTGGCCTCCGGAGTCGCCTCTGCGAGGTAGTCGTCCACTCCCGCCTCCGCGGCGATGGCCGCCGCTGTCAGGGGGTTGTCCCCGGTGATCATCACGGTCCGGATTCCCGCGCTGCGCAGCTCGGCAAATCGCTCCTTGATCCCTGGCTTGACCACGTCCTTGAGCTCGATCACCCCCAGGATCTCCGGCCCGTCGGCCACCACCAGCGGAGTCGCCCCAGCCCGTGCCAGCTCGGCCACGATCGGTTCAAGGTCGACGGGGATGCGTCCACCGTGCTCGGTGACCCACGTGCGCACCGCGTCCGCCGCACCCTTGCGGATCTGCCGCCCCTCCATGTCGATTCCCGACATCCTGGTGGTGGCGGAAAAGGGAACGAAGGTGGCCGCGCTGGGATGGGCGCTCTCGTGGACTTCGAAGCGGTCTTGGGCCAGGGTGACGATGGACCTCCCCTCCGGGGTCTCATCGGCCAGGGACGACAGCAGGGCGGCACGGGCCAGCTCACGGTCTTGGTGTCCCCCCACCGGGATGAAGGCGCTGGCCATCCGGTTGCCCAGGGTGATCGTGCCCGTCTTGTCGAGCAGGAGGGTCTGCACATCGCCGGCGGCTTCGACCGCTCGACCGCTCATGGCCAGCACGTTGCGCTGGACCATCCGGTCCATGCCGGCGATCCCAATCGCCGACAGCAAGGCCCCGATGGTGGTGGGGATGAGACACACCAACAAGGCCACCAGCGTTACCACGGAGACCGAGCCGCCGGCATACCGGGCGAAGGGATACAGACTCACCACCACCGGCAAGAAGACGATGGTCAGCGCCGCCAGCAGAATCGTGAGGGCGATTTCATTGGGTGTGCGCTGCCGGTTGGCGCCCTCGACCAGGGAGATCATCCGGTCCATGAAGGTGTTGCCCCGCTCTGCGGTGATCTCCACCACGATGCGGTCGGAGAGCACCCTGGTGCCACCCGTAACGGCCGAACGGTCGCCCCCGGACTCGCGGATCACGGGGGCCGACTCCCCGGTGATCGCCGACTCGTCGACGGAGGCGATGCCCTCACGGATCTCCCCATCGGAGGGGATCACGTCCCCGGCTTCGCAGACCACCAGGTCACCGCGCCTAAGCTCGGCCGAGGTGACGTGGTCCTCGGCGCCATCCCGGGTCACTCGGCGCGCCATGGTGTCGGACCGGGTGCGCCGGAGTGCGTCGGCCTGGGCCTTCCCGCGGCCCTCCGCCACCGCTTCAGCGAAATTGGCAAACAGGACGGTCAGCAGGAGCCAGATGGTGATGCTCCAGCTGAAGATGGTGGGATGGAACACCGCCTCCAGCAGGGTGACCACCGTTCCGACCACGACCACGAACATCACGGGATTGCGAATCTGCACGCGGGGGTCAAGCTTGAGGACGGCCCCAAGAGCAGCCTGCCGGAGGATCCGGCGGTCGAAGAGGCCGCGTGCCTGAGGCCCTCTGCGGGGTGAGTGGGCGGGCGAACGCCGACGGGCGATGGGGCTCAAAAGACCCATCAGAAGAACCTCCCATGGCTGAGCTGCTCCACCACCGGTCCCAGAGACACAGCCGGGAAGAAGGTCAGTCCGCCCACGATGACGATCACTCCCAACAGCAGCACCACGAACATGACGTCGTCGGTCCGGAAGGTGCCGGCCGAGGTCGGGACCAGCGGCTTGGCGGCGAGCGAGCCGGCCAGCGCCAAAACCGGGACCATGATGCCGAACCGTCCGAGGAGCATGGCGATCCCGCCAGCCACGTTGTAGAAGAGCGTGTTGCCGTTCAAGCCCGCGAACGCGGACCCATTGTTGTTGGCCTGCGAGGTGAAGGCGTAGAGGATCTCGGTGAACCCGTGGGGCCCAGCGTTGAACGCTCCCGCCCGCCCGACCGGCAGGGTCGTCGCGATGCCGGTCAGGACCAGCACCGTGATCGGCATGACCAGAACCCCAAGGCTGGCGAGCTTCACCTCCCGGGCCTGAATCTTCTTGCCGAGGTACTCAGGGGTTCGCCCGATCATCAGGCCCCCGATGAACACCGCGACGATGGCGTCGAGGAGGATGGTATACAGTCCGCTGCCGACCCCCCCAGGGGTCACCTCACCCAGCATCATCCCGGTCAGCAGTCCAAACCCTCCCATGGGGGTGTAGGAGTCCGGGGTGGAGTCCACCGACCCCGTGGATGTCTGGGTGGAGGCCACGTCGTACAGGGTGGAGTCTAGGACCCCGAAGCGTACCTCCTTGCCCTCCATGTTCCCGGTCGGCTGGTGGATCAGGCCGGCAGCCGCGACCGCCGGGTTGGGCTGGGACTCTGCCAAGGTGGTGAAGGAGGTCCAGATCGCGAATATCACGGCCATCGCTGCCAGCAGGGCCACCCCCTGGCGGCGCGATCCCACCAGGCGGCCGAAGGTATAGGTCAGCGCGACCGGAATCGCCAGCAGCAGCGCGATCGATAAGAAGTTGGTGAGGGCGGTGGGGTTCTCGAACGGGTCGGCGCCGTTGGCGTTGAAGAAGCCGCCACCATTGGTCCCCAGCTCCTTGATCGCCTCCATGAAGCCGACGGGGCCGAGCGGGATGAGCTGGGTGACCCCGTTCAGTGGGTCGTGGATCAGGACTGGGCCGGCCAAGGTCTGAACCGCTCCCTGAGCGACGTACACGAGACCGGCGACAAAGGCGATCGGAAGCAGGATGTAGAGCAGTCCCCGGACCGTGTCGACCCAGAAGCTGCCGATGGTCGACTGGCCCCGGCGCGAGAATCCGCGCACCAGCGCGATCGCGACGGCGATCCCCACGGCCGCCGACACGAACTGCTGAACCTGGAGCGCCGCCATCTGGCTGAGGTACGACATGGTGGTCTCACCGGCGTAGTTCTGCCAGTTGGTGTTGGTCACGAAGGAGACGGCGGTGTTCCAGCTCAGCGCCGGCGGCACCGCGCCCAGATGCTGAGGATTCAGCGGCAGGGACCCCTGCAATCTCAGCAGCGCGTACGTGAACAAGATGGCGATCCCGGAGAACACCAGCAGCGCCGCCGCATAGCTCTGCCAGCTCTGCTCATGGTCGGCGGTGATCCCCAGCAGGCGGTAGATCGGGCGCTCGAGAAACGCCAGCCAGCGCACCCGCCCGCTGTAGACCGCCGCCATGTACGCCCCGAGGTAACGCCAGGCGAGCGCCAGCACGACCACCAGCGCCGCCAGGGTGAGCGCGTAGTGGACCATCTAAAAGGCCTCGGGCTTGAACATCGCGTAACCCAAGTAGACGAAGAGCACCACGGCCAGCGCCAGCAGGATCAGGTGCACGACCATCAGACGCGCTCCAGCCACCGAACCAGAGCCAGCCCGGCGATCGTGAATATGACCACTCCGCCCACGGCCAGCAGGTCACCCATGGGGCAAGGCTGCCACCGGCGGCATAAAGCGCGTGTGAAGGTTCCCCGCACTGGCGTCAAGAAGTTGTCAAGGACCGCCGGGGTCCGAAGCTCGCCGAGTGCGGCAGGCGGCCTGGAGTACCGCCGCCTGAGTGCTGGCGATGGGCGCTCGCAGCCGCTGAGACCCCCAGCGCCACGACCGGCCAGGTGGTGGGGATGCAATCTCCAGCACCGGCCGCGAGCGTGAGTCCAATCGCGCGACTACATCGCCCATCACGGAAGGGTGGCCGGGGGCCGACAGCACCAACCCCGTCATCATGTCGGGCATGGAGGTCAGGGAAGATTTGGGCGAGCGGTCCGACCGCATGGGGGAGGGTGTGGTGGTGGCGCTGGGGGAGCTCTTCGCCGGCATTCGGGCCCGCCACCGGATCCCCGGCATCGGGTTTGGTGTCGTCGACTCTCAGGGACTGTGGGCTGTGGGATGGGAGGGGTGGGCTGATCTCGAGTCGGGGAGACCGGTCACCGCGGAGTCGGTGTTCAGGATTGCGTCGATGACCAAGAGCATCACAGCTTGGTGCTTGCTGGCGTTGAGGGATGCGGGGGCGCTGACTTTGGATGACCCGGTCAACTCCTACGTGCCGGAGCTGCGATTCAGGCTGGGCGCGGCGGACTGGACCGAACCTCTGACTCTGCGCCAACTTCTCACCATGTCGGCCGGTCTGGTGGAGGATGACCCTTGGGCCGATCGGCAGCTGGCGATGTCGGCTTCTGAGTTCAGCCACCTGGTCCGATCGGGGCTCCCTTTGAACCGGCCCCCAGGCTGTGACTTCGAATACTCCAACCTGGGCTACGCGATCCTGGGACGGGTAGTGGAGGTGGTGTCCGGTACCACGCTTCCCGACTTCGCAGCCCAGCATCTGTTCGTGTCCGTGGGCATGAACTGCACCCACTTCGAGTTCGAAGAGGTCTCACTTGCGCGGCGCGTCCTAGGCTACCGGGACCAGGACGGATCCGCGGTCGCCGAGGCGCCTCTCCACCACGGCGCGTTCGGGGCGATGGGGGGAGTGTGGACCTCGATCGAGGACTTCGGCCGCTACGTACGGCTGCACCTCGCCGCCGCCCGCTTTGGCGAGGTGGAGCAGAGCGTTCGCACCACCCCCTCGACTCTGCGCGAGATGCAGCAATCGCATCGAGCCATCCGGCCCGGTCGCCCGGTCCGCCCCGGCGTCACCGGACTTGCCTACGGGTTCGGGTTGTTCTCCGGCTGGCACGAGAGGCAGGGGCGGGTGGTCTTCCACAGCGGGGGCCTGCCCGGCTTCGGGTCGCATGTCGAGTGGCTGCCCGACTGCGATCTGGCCGTGTTTGCGTTCGCCAACCTGACCTATGCGCCGATGCGAGTGGCGGTCGCCGAGGCGATCGAGCGCCTGGACCAGGCGGGGGTGCTGAATCGCGGGGAGACCGAGCCTGCCGCCGAGCTCGTTGTAGCTCGCGAGCTCGTGATCGCGGGCTACAACACCCTCACCCTCGACGGTCTCGGGGAACTCGTGGCCACCAACCTGTTCGTGGACTCCGCTCTCTCGGCGAGGAATGCCGAGCTGGCCCGCCTGCAGGCCCGCCACGGGCCCTGCCTAACCGCTGCCGCGATCAGACCGGCCGGGCGACTACGCTGCAGTTTCACCATGCACTGCGAGCGTGGTGATGTCGACTGCGAAATCTGGCTGTCCCCGACCTCCCCGCCCAAGGTTCAGCGGCTCGCGTTCACCAGCGTCGCCGGCGAGTAGCCACCGCGGCGGCAAGCGACTCTGGGCCAACCCTGGCGTGCGGGCGCTCATGCCGCGCGATGCCCGCTAGGGTGAACTGATACGGAGGTTTGGGCCAGGGGCAATCGGCTGGTCGCCGAACCGCATCTGCCCCCAGCGGAGGGCTTGTCGGTGCCCCAGCGCTCTCTCGATGCCCTGATCCTGCTGGGCCCCTCCAATTCAGCAGCGGTCTCCGGCCAAGCTGAGAGGTGGACTGGGGAGCCGGTCCAGGCGGCGCCTATCCCCTCCGAGCCAGGAGGAGGTCGCGGGTCAGGTCCATGTGGCCGCGGTGCCGTGCGAGTTCCTCGTAGATGTGGATGAGGGCGCCACCTTGGGTTTTGCCCATCGGCGAACCCCGCAGCTCATCCCCGGGGGAGTTGTTTACCGCGCGATTTGGCTCGGACCCGATTAGGTCCTCTTGCAGTTGCCGCTGGCCCGCCCGGGCCCGGTCGACCAGGTGTTCGACCGAGCCGCTGGCGCGGAATTCCGAAGCGCGGTCGCGTGAGGATGGCCGGCCCGCGACCACGTGCCCTCCCCAGTACTCCATGACGCCCAGGCAATGGGTGAGGATCGCGTACGGCGAGTTGGAGCCGGGGACGTCCAGCGCCTGGTTGGCGAGCGCATCTCCCAGTTCGAGCACCATGGCGATCATCGCCTGCAGCTGCTCGTCTACAAAATAGAGGTAGTCGTCCTTCGAGATCATGGTGTCCCCCAAGACGCCCTCGGCACCAGCCCGAGTAGCTCGATTGTACGGGCCGGCTGTACCCCCTCGGGAGGCACCCTTGGGTGTTGCCGGATCGGGATGGGGATCGCGGGCCTTGCGGCTGCGCGGTCGGCCGGGCGAATGGTCGGATGGGGCTCGGCGAACGCCTGGGTGACCCACATCCGAGCGGTCACGAACGGCAGGTGAAACTACAATCAGAACCTCAGCCACCAGCCTGCCCGGCCGGTGTCGCGACCCCGTCGTGGGTGGCCCCCGATGTTTACGTTGTTCCGGATTGGGAGACTTCCGAGTGAGCGATAGCGAAGATCCGACCGCGGTCCGACTCGGCCGTGATCACCTCTGGACGGGAGCTCGACCGCGACAACTGGACGCCGAGGTTGTGGCCCGCCTGGAGGAACACGCCGCAGAGATCCTGCGCACCCTGGGCATGAACTTCGACACTCCGGGCACGCGCAACACGCCTCGACGCTTCGTCAGGGCGCTCGTGGATGCCACCGTGGGGTATGACGGCGATCCCAAGTTGCTCACCATCTTCCCGACGGAGTGTCAGGGCGGGCCCGACTGCAGGATCAGCCAGATCATCGAGGGCCCGATACCTTTCTATTCACTTTGCGAGCATCACTCCCTGCCCTTCCATGGATTCGCCCACGTCGCCTACATCGCGCATGAGCACATCGTCGGACTCTCCAAACTCACCCGGCTGGTCAACGTGTATGCGCGGCGGTTCACGGTTCAGGAGCGGGTGGGCCAGGAGATCGCGGACTGGATGGTGGATCAGCTGCGACCCCACGGAGTCGCGGTCCACCTGTCCGCCACGCACCTCTGCACCAGGATGCGCGGGGTACGTAATGAGACCACCCGCACCAACAGCTCCGTCTGGCGAGGCGCCTACGAGGAGGATGCGGCGCTGCGGGCAGAGTTCCTTACCACTGTGGGCCGAGGCCTCGGGTAGTGAGGGAGCTCACCGTCGTCGCGGGCGCCGCCGGATCCCTCGGGCGGGCGGTCGTCGAGGTGCTGGCCGCCGGGACGACCACGGTCGTGGCGGTGGGCAGGCCCGGATTTGAGGAGGTGGCAGAGCCCACCAGCGGCAAGAGGGGCGCTGTGGTCCGGCTGGGGGCTGACCTCATCGACCCAGATTCGGTCGCCTCGCTCTGGCGCCGCATCGATGGGCTTGGCGAAGTGGTGGCCGCGGTCAATCTGGTGGGCGGCTTTCAGGTCGGCACCGTCGCCGACACCACCTGGCCGACCTACCGCGAAAGCCTTCAGGTGAATCTCGACTCAGCCTGGCTGGCGTGCCGGGAGGCAGCGCCGCGCCTCGCCCAGCGAGGCGCGGGTGCCATTGTCAATGTGAGCTCCAGAGCTGCCAGGGTCGCAGGCGCCCAGAGCGCCGCCTACGCGGTCGCCAAGGCCGGAGTGGTTCGACTCACCGAGGTCCTCGCCGCGGAGCTGGCGCCTCACCGGGTGAGGGTGAACGCCGTGCTGCCGTCGGTGATAGACACTCCCTCGAATCGGGACCGCCTGGGCGGGGACAGCACCCGCGCGGTCCCTCCCCAGGCCATCGCCAGGGTCATCGCGTTCCTGCTTGGGCCGGACGGGTGGCCGATCAGCGGCGGCGCGATCCCGGTGTATGGCTGGAGCTGATCTCGTGGAGCTGCTGTTCCAGGCCAGCGGGCTCGCCGAGTATCCGCTGCCGGAGCCACTCCGCGCCCACTACGGCGGTGGACTGGGCTTCTCTGAACCGCTGTGGTACGCCAATTTCGTCTCCAGCCTCGACGGGGTGGTCAGGGTGCCGGGCAGGATGCATGTGGGATCGCTGCTCTCGGGCCACAGCCAGGCCGACCGGTTCTCAATGGCTTTGCTGCGAGCGTGCGCGGATGCGGTTGTGGTCGGCGCCGGGACTTTGCGCGACAGTCCCGGCACCAAGTGGACCGCGGAGCGGGCGTATCCATCCTTGGCCCCGGAGTTCCAGGAGCTCAGGCGCCGGCTGCGCAGAGCGGCCGAACCGCAGCTGGTGGTCGTGGTGGGCTCAGGAGACCTGGACCCTGAGCACCCCGCCCTCCAAGGGCCTGCGCTGGTGGTGGCGCCCGAGTCGAGGCTGCCCGTTCTGAGGCACCGGCTCGCATCCGCAGTTGGCTGGCTGGGGTACGCGGACACCCGCATGGATTGGCAGTGGCTGGCCACCGAACTCCAACATCGCGGCCACCGCGCGGTGCTGACCGAAGCTGGGCCGACCTCCATGGGGCAGCTTCTCCAACTCTCCCTGGTCGATGAGCTGTTCCTCACCCTTTCTCCGGCCGTGGCCGGTAGGCCGGCCCAGGCAGGCCGTGCCGGCTTCGCAGGCAGTGTTGACCTCCTTGGGGAGGGGATCCCGCCAGCCCATCTGTTGGCGGTGCGGCGGGCTGGCGACCACCTCCTCCTGCGCTACCGGCTGCGACAGCCGGCGCCCCAACCATGAGCTGGCCGAGTCGGCCGGCTCGTGGTTGCGGTTGCGCTAGGAGATGGCCATTGCTAGAGTGGGCTTTCAAGTCGGCCACGCTGGAGTTCGAGGAGGTGAGTTCAATGGCTTGTGATCTCAGATCGCCGCTCTCGCACTTCCGAACTGACAGCACCACAAGTGCCCGGCTTTCTCTGGTGGCATCTCCCATCTGAGCCTTGCGGCCGGGCACCTCCCACTAGGAGGTCGTCCTTGACCGCTCGCTTGCTGCAAGACTTCGCATCACTGGAACCCCTGGGCTGGGACGATGAGCGCGCCCGCGAACTGGCGCTGATCGCGGCTCCAAAGTCCGCGGTCGGTCGGGTGTCGCGCATCGACCGCCGCTGCTGCACGGTGCTCACTCCCACACCGGTTCGCGCCGGCTATCAGGGGTTCCACATAGCAACGGGGGATTGGGTGGTCATGTCGCCCGGGCCTGGCTCTGTAGGTGAGCAAAGGGTGGTCGGGTTGCTTGCGCGCCGATCAGCCTTTCTCCGTCGAGGGGCGGGCGCCGCGACCGAAGCCCAGGTGGTGGCCGCCAACGTCGACAGAGCGCTGCTGGTGCATGCACTGGACCGGGAGCTCAACCCGCATGCTCTGCAGCGCTATCTGGCCTTGGCCTGGGACAGTGGCGCCCGCCCGGTGGTCGTGCTCTCCAAGGCGGACTGTCGCGCGCCCAACGAGCTCCGCCATCTGGTCGAGCTCGCCGCGCGGGTGGCCGGGGGGGCCGGGGTGGTCACCTCCAGCACCGTAACCGGCGATGGGCTCCAGGAGCTGCGCGATCAGCACCTCAAGCCGGGCCTGACCGTTGCTCTGATCGGGCCGTCCGGAGCCGGAAAGTCCAGCTTGGTAAACGCGCTGACCGAGTCGCTGTCCATGCCCACCGGAGCGGTGCGGTCGGACGGTAAGGGGAGGCACACCACCACCCACCGGGAGTTGCTGGTGGTCCCCGGGGGCGGCATATTGCTGGACACCCCGGGCATGCGATCCGTCGGGCTGTGGTTGCAGAACGATGGGTTGGAGGTCGCCTTCGCGGAGGTCGAGCGGCTCGCCGCCGACTGTAAGTTCAGAGACTGCGCTCACCGAACCGAACCCGGGTGCGCCGTCTCCGCGGCCGTGGCGGCCGGGACGATCACCTCGGACCGGGTTCTGAGCTGGCAGAAGCTGAAGACGGAGAGAGCGGCGGTGGCCGCCAAGCGGGCGCAACCCGGTGGGAGACGAAAGCGGGGGCACTCTGGGAAGGCTGGTCTCTGCGGTCCGGCTCACCGCTGAGGGACGTCGGGCACGCGTCTGGTAGCTTGAGCGCACATGGATCTCCCCGTGGCGGTTGTGGGAGGGGGCCCGATCGGCTGTGCGGTGGGGCTGATGATCCCGAGCGCGACCGTCTTCGACGCCCGCCAGTACCCGCGCGACAAACCCTGTGGCGAGGGTCTCATGCCGGCGGGGGCGGCCATTCTGGAGTCGCTGGGCATCTCCCTTCAGCAGGCTGGATTTCCAACCATCGCCGGGGTGCGCTACCGTCTACCCGGAGGCGAGTCGGTCCGCAGCGACTTCCGCGAGGGATGCGGCTTCGGGACCAGGCGCTTGCGCTTGGACGCCCTCCTGGCATCGCGCGCCAAGGTCGTCACCGGGGTCCGGGTCCTGGGCATGCGGGTCCTGGAGGACCGAGTCGAGCTGCAAACTTCAACGGGTACCATATCCGCCGGTACCGTGATCGGAGCCGACGGCCTCCGCTCGACCGTCTCACGTCTCATGGGGTGGACCGGTGTACCAAGGGGGCGCCATCGCTTCGGCGTGGTGGGACACTTGGCCACCCCCACAATGATCCCCGACGTCGAAGTGACCCTGTTTGGCGAGGTCGAGACCTACCTTGCCCCGGCGGGGAAAGAAGAGGTGCTCTTCGCGGTTCTGGGACCCCGGGGCTGCCTCCGGGACCGCGGCGGTTCGGTTCAGGGTACCTACCGGCGCCTCCTCGGGTCCGCCCGACCGGATCTGCGCACGGCTCCGCTGGTTGGCCGCCTGAGCGGAGCTGGACCCTTCTTCGTAAGGCCGCGAGCGGTGTCCTGCGCTCGCGTCTTCCTGGTCGGAGATGCCGCGGGGTTCCTCGATCCTGTGACCGGCGACGCCATGACCGCCGGGCTGCAGCAGGCACGGTGGTTGGCGCGGCTTCTCACCGACGACCCCGCGTCAGCTCCGGCCCGATATCGGGCCCTCTGCCACCATCAGTGGAGAAGGCGGCTGCTGGTCACGCGCATGGCACTCCGCCTGGGTGGCTCCGATACCCTGAGTCGCCGAGCGGTTCACGGGTTGCGGCGTCGCCCCGTCGCCCTCCAGCGGCTGCTCACGGTGAACCAGGGGCTCGCGGGCGTGGGGCTTCTGCGCCCTCTGGACTGGGCTGCCCTGTTGGGCCTCGCTTAGCCGATGACCACCATAGCCAGTGTGGGCCTGGCGCTTCCCTCTTACCGCCTTGCGGCCGACGAGGGACGATCCGTGATCGCGGGTCACTGGCCCCATCTGACCGCGCTGGCGGTCGAGCCGGTGACTCGCTATCTGGTGCGGCCCGTCGACGTGACCTTTCGCCCCCGCACGATCGCAGAGCGGATGGCGGTCTACTCTGAAGAGGCTCCGAGGCTGGCCGAGGTCGCGGCGAGCCGCGCTCTGGCGAGCGCGGGAGTGTCGCCGTCCCAGGTCGACCTCTTGATATCCGTGTCCTGCACCGGCTACATGGTTCCCGCCCTGGATGTCCGGCTTTCCAACTCGATGGGCTTCAAGCCCTCGGTGCTGCGCCTGCCGCTAACTGAACTGGGGTGCTCCGGAGGCGGGGCCGCCCTGGCCGCAGCCCATCGCCACCTCCAGGCGGAGCGCACCGCGATCGTGCTGGTGGTGTGCGTCGAGTTGTGTTCGTTGACGTTCGACCCCGACGATCTGAGCCTCGACAACCTCACTGCCGCACTCGTGTTCGGCGACGGGGCGGCGGCCGCCGTGCTGCGGGACGACGGCCCCGGGCTGCACATCACCAAGGCGGGGTCCCGGCTCATCCCCAACACCGAGCACCTGCTGGGGTTCCAACTACGGGACGGCGGGTTTCACCCGGTGCTGGACCGGCACCTCCCGGGCCGGCTGGAGGCCGCGTTGACGGAGCTGGTGACCACCTTTGGGGGTCAGGAGATGAGCTTCTACGCGGTTCACGCCGGTGGGCCCCGGATCTTCGACGCTGTCGAGCGTGCCCTGTCACTCCCTCCGTTCGGGTTGGCAGCGTCGCGCGCTTCCTTTCGCGAAGTGGGAAACCTCTCGTCGGCCTCGCTGCTCTTCGTCTTGTCCCGCCTGCAGCCTGATGCCGGCTGCGGTCTGGCGATGGCCTTCGGTCCGGGCGTCTCGGTGGAGCTCCTGCAACTCAGAGCCGGATCGATCAGCGTCGATGCGTGACGAGGAGCGGTGGGCAGGACCGCCTGCTTCCTCTTCGGCGGGCTCGGCTCGGTGGTCATAGCCTGTCCCGCCGACCAATCGCCCACTCTTGGACGGCCTGGACCGGCCCCCCACGTCATACCCCCCGGCGGAGCCCAGCGACCGGGCCTTCAGGGCTTGGAGCCGGCTCCGACGGGCCAGACAGAGCGTGGTTGGGCGTGGTCCAGGAATGGCGTGGAGTGGTCGGCCCAGTTCGCGCCACTCTGCGGGCCACGAGGGACGTCTCGTCCAGGTCGGGACCCGCGGGAGCGCGTTCGGGAACTTGGGCGGGGTCGATTCCTGGTGGGGCCTGCCCTGGGGCAGCACTGGACCAACCGGGCGCCGGCCGGGTGCTGCCTTCTGGCGCAATCTGGTCATGTTGGGTCCCCGCAGACAGCTCACCTCGGAACCCTCTGCACTCGGCGCCTGGCGGTCGCGCCGCCGTCCGCCGAGCCTGGGTGGGGCACGGTGCGCCCG
>JAJYWT010000080.1 GCA_021791345.1 bacterium | reverse complement strand
CGAGGTCGCGACCGTCTGCATCGGGATGGGGATGTCGGCTGCGCCCACGGGGCTTTGCGGTGGGGCCAGGGGGAAGCGAAGGGCGCTGCTCAGCGCCAAGATCATGATCCACCGAGGGAGCGCCTGCACCCGGGGCGCCCCCAGGGACATGGAGACCCAGGTGAAGGAGGTCATGGTCAACACCCGCCGGATGGCGGAGATCATCGCCCACCACTCGAACCGCTCCCTGGGGGAGGTGGAGGGCGACATCGACCGCGACTACTTCATGACCGCTGAGGAGGCTCGATCCTACGGCCTCATCGATGTGGTCCTGGAGCCCCGCCGAGGGATCGCGGTTCGCCCACCGGCGGCGGGGCTCACAGCGCGCCTGGCTCGATAGCCCTGGACGGTGGGGGCGCCTTCCGCCGAGAGAGGGTCCCCAGGGAAGGTCGCGGTTCGGGGCGGCGTCGGCCTTACGCCATCTTGGCCATGACACCGCCCACCCATCCCTTCGCACCCTGGGTGAGCGTGCGGGGATCGTCGGTGGGCTCGGTTGCGGGCGGCGTCGTAGGCGGCAAGGCCAACCTCACCCCATTGGGTGATGACAACCGCTCCACAGCCTGGATACCATCTACCAACTGGCTGTTGCCTGTCATTTCGCAAGTCGTCCTGGTGGAGGAGTTATTCATGCGCCATATCCCTAGGGCCTCGGCCTGGCGGGCGGCCGCCCTCGCGGTGGGCCTGACCCTGCTGGTCGCCGCCTGCTCCAGCACCACCCCGACCACCCACCCGTCCAGCGGCGGGGTGGTCACCTTCGGGGAGACGGCCGGTGGGAATCCGGACTACATCCTGCCGCTGGCGGGGGGCGAGTACTTCAGCATCGCCAACGACTCCCTCTTCTCCAACATCATGTACATCCCGCTCTACACCTTCGGGGTCGGCTCTGACCCAGTGCTGAACAAGCAGCTCAGCATCGCCACGCCGCCCACCTTCTCCGACAACAACACCCTGGTCACGGTCAACCTGAAGCACTGGGTCTGGTCCAACGGGAGCCCCATCACGGCTCGCGACGTGGTGTTCTGGATGAACCTGCTGTCGGCGGTCACCGATCCCAACGCCCCCGTGATCGGGTCCAGCAGCGCTCCCGGTCCCGGTTGGGGCGCCGAGGTCCCCGGCGGGTTCCCCTACAACGTGGTGAGCTATTCCGCGACCGGAACCTACCAGGTCCAGTTCAAGCTCAACAGCTCCTACAACCCCACCTGGTTCACCTACAACGAGCTCAGCCAGATCACCCCTCTGCCGCAGGGGAGCTGGGACAAGCTCTCCGCCTCCGGAGCGGTCTCCAATTACGACGCGACCGCCGAGGCACGCAAGCCGGTAAGCGGCACTTCGCCCACCCAGTACGTCCCGGTCAACCCCGGGACCGCGACCGGCGGAGCCCTGGGCGTGGCCCAGTTCCTGAACCAGCAGTCCCAGGACCTCGGCACCTACAACACCGATCCGCTCTGGAAGGTGGTGAGCGGCCCCTTCAAGCTGAGCCAGTTCACCAGCAGCGGCTTCGTCAAGATGGTTCCCAACCACGATTACTCGGGATCGCCCAAGCCCACGATCTCGGCTTTTGAGGAGCTCCCGTTCACCTCGGACACCGCCGAGTACGACGCCGTGCACAACGGCAGTCTCACGATCGGCTATGTGCCCACCCAGGACCTCGGCCAGGTCAAGCAGCTGGAGAAGTCCCAGGGTTACAGCTACAACCCCTGGTACACGTTCTCCACCAGCGACTGGAACTACAACTTCACCAACCCCACCAACGGGGCCATCGTCAAGCAGCTCTACTTCCGCCAGGCGGTGCAGTCGCTGGTCAACCAGCCCCTCTACATCAAGGACTTCCAGGACGGCCTGGGCATCCCCACCAACGGTCCGGTGCCCACCTATCCCCATGACAACCCGGACGTGAGCCCGTTGGAGGCGGGTCCCCTGGTCTACCCCTACGACCCCAGTCACGCGGTGGCGCTGCTGCAGGCGCACGGCTGGAAGGTGGTGCCGGGCGGCACCAGCTACTGCCAGAAGCCGGGCACCGGAGCCGGCGAGTGCGGGGCCGGGATCGCCCTGGACCAGAAGGCGGTCTTCACCGCCATCTACGCGGCCGGCAACACCGAGCTCCAGAGTGAGATGGAGTCGTTCCAGTCGACCGAGCAGAAGTACGCCGGGATCGACTGGCAGATCCGTCAGGAGTCAGGGACCGAGATGGCGGGCGTGGTGACCGGCTGCACCTACCAGCACCCCTGCAACACCTGGGACTTCGAGAACTTCGGGGGCAGCGGGTGGGTGTACTCCCCGGACTACCTGCCCACCGGCGGCGAGCTGTTCGCCTCGGGCGCCGCCAGCAACCTCGGGGACTTCACCAGCCCGACCGCCAATCGGCTCATCGAGGCTACCCACACCGCCCCCACGGCGGCCGCCGAGACCAAGGCGCTGTTCGCCTACGAGAACTACATCGCCGAGCAGCTCCCCCTGATCAACTGGCCCAGCGCCTTCACCCAGGCCACGATCTACAAGTCCAATCTCAAGGGCTTCGTCCCCCAGGGGATCTACGAGACCCTGAGCCCGCAGTACTACCGCTTCTAGCTGTCCCAGGAAGAGGGCGGCGGCAGTTGCCGCCGCCCTCTTCGAACATCGCAGCTGGGGCCGACCGCCAGCCCGTTGGCCAGGCAGCTCGAGGCGATGCACGCCGCCCGAGCATCCGCCGAACCCGTTGCCACCTATGACCCGGCGCGGTCGATCAGGTCAGCTGAACCCCGCGCGCGGCCATCTCCGCGAGCGCCCGTTCCCCATCCTCGGGCTCCAGGTTCACCGCGGCCGTCAGCTCCTGGAGGAGATGGGTTGTGAAACCGGCCGCGACCGCGTCGAGAGCGGTGGCCTTGACACAGACGTCCAGCGCCAGGCCGGCGACGAAGACATCGGATATCCCGTGGCTTGAGAGCAGCTGACCGAGCTGGGTGGGCTCCACCCGGCCGGTCCCGAGGCTCAGGGCGCTGAAGGCGGAGTAACCATCCTGGTATCCCATCCCCTTGCGGATGAGATGGGTCGGCCGGGGAACGGCGGGGTGGAGCTCGGCCCCCCAGCTGCCCTGCACGCAGTGACGCGGCCAGACGCCGCCCTGGTCTGCGAAGTGGGGGGTCAGTTCGGGGTGCCAGTCCTGGCTGCAGACAACGAGGGCGCCCTGCGCCGCCGCTTGCCGCATCAGCTCGCCGACCGACCGGGCGACGCGGTCACCGCCTGCGACAAACAGGCTGCCGGCTGGATCGGCGAAGTCGTTCTGCACGTCAACCACGATCAGCGCTGAGCCGGAGTCGAATTCGAAGTCCACTGCCGCCAGCATATCCGAGGGGTGGTGGCGGTGGCCGCCCTGGGGCGGTCCCAGCGCCGCCGAAGGCGCCGGTGGCACCTCCCACTGCTATTGCCTAAGCTTGCGGGAGTGAGGACAGGCAGCGCCCCCGATCCTGAGTCGTCGGCGCCGTCCTATTCGGCGCTCCGCGGGGTGCGGGGCCCGGCCCGGATGCTGGCCACACTGGCCGGCGACTCCGCAGCCCGCTGGAGCGAGTCCCCGGAGCTGCGCCGGTCGCTCATGGCCTGGGCCGGAATCGGGCTCGTCCTCACCCTGGGGTCGGGGCTGTCGGCCGGCATCCTGGGCTCCCGGCCCGGCCTTGGGGTGGCGCTGGGCCTGGGCTGGTGGGTCATCACCACCGCTTTCTTGGTGGTCGCGCTGGATCTCAACCGTCGCTTCCCCGACCGCGCTCCGCTCGCGCACCTTGGTCTCCCCAATGGGCTGACGTCCATGCGGGCCTACATGGCGGTCCCGATCCTGCTGTATGCCACCATGCCGCCCCAGACGGAGGCCCGTCCCCTCTTCCTCTGCGTCGCCTCACCGGTCGCGCTCCTGGACGTGCTGGACGGCTGGGTCGCCCGGCGGGTGGGGTTGGTGACCGTGCTGGGTCGGGCGCTCGACCC
>JAJYWT010000009.1 GCA_021791345.1 bacterium | reverse complement strand
ATCCCCTTGAGCAGATGGGTCCCCGCGGCCAGGTACTCGAGACCCGCCTGGCTGGCCTCCCGGGTCGCGGAGTCCACGAGCACCGTCCCCGGATCGGCGGCTGCCTGGACGCGGCTGGCGAGGTTAACCCTGTCTCCGACCACCAGTCCCTCCCCCGGCCGAGCCCAGGTGGCCACCGCGCCGGTCACCACTCCCACCCTGGTGTTGAGTCCTGGCCTGCCTCGCTGCTCCCCGTATGCGGCCACCTCGGTAACCAGCTCCAGCCCGGCACGGACGGCCTGCTCGGCATCGTCCTGCTGGGCGGTGGTGGCGCCCCACACCGCCATGACCGCGTCGCCGATGAACTTCTCCACCGCTCCGCCGGTCCGGGTGATGACGGTCCGGGCCAGATCGAAATATCCGCTTAGGAACTCCCGCAAAACCTCCGGGTCCTCGCCCTCAGCGAGGGGGGTGAAGCCGACCAGATCCGCGAACAGCACCGTCACCACCCGCCGCCCCGTCCCTTCCTCCTCTCGAACCGGGGGGCTCAGGGCCTCTTCCTGAGGCCGCGGAGCCGCGGCTGTGAGGGGAGCTCCGCAGGAGCTGCAGAAGCGGGCCTGGGTGCTGGTCAGCTCACCGCAGGCCGGGCAGGTCCGTCCCAGTTCCACCCCGCATTGGGGACAGAAACGGCTGGTCGCGGGGATGTCCGCGCCGCAGGAGACGCAAAGGATCCGGCCCGCGCCGGCTCCGGGATTGGCGGTGGTCACTCCCGCGAACGGTATCACCGGCTCAAGGGATCACGCCAGTTCGGCGCCGAAGTGAGGAGCAGCTCCGGACCGGGCGTCGCTGAGGCGACTGGGAGAGCCCTGATCCGACTTCCCGCCTGTCGTCCGGGGCCTCCTCGCCGGGTGCCTTACTGGGCGGAGCCGGGCGATGACCTTCGGCACGGATCGCCCCGCCCCGGCGAGTGGGGCCTGTGGGAAGCGGGCGCTCTTGACCAGTGCGGACGCGGCTGCGTTCGGGACGCAGGATTCGGCGGGTTTTGGGCCTTGAGTTTAGGTGGGCCGAGGCGTTTTGGGAGGACTGGGGGTCTTCCTGGGCCGGGGAGTGGCGTGCGGCTTTGGAGTCGCCGTGGGCCGGGGTGTCTTGGTCGGCGTCCGCTTGACCGATGGCGACGCGGGCGCCCCCGATCCGCGAAGGCCATTGGATACGCTGGAGTAAACGCTGGACGTGCGATGGCCCACCAAGGTCAGACCGGCCACGGCGACAAGTGCCACCAGCGCCAGCAGCAGCGCGTATTCAACCAACCCCTGGCCGGCACCCGAGAGCGCCCGAGCCACTTCTCGGCGGTCGGGGCCCATCTCGGAGGGGGGTCGGGATAGCAGCGGCGCGGACCCGCTCCCCTCGGCGCTCCTGGAGCCCGCGGACGGTTGGCCGGGGGCTTCGGGGAGGACCGCCGGGCTCGTGTCGCCCGCGGCCGGTTTGGCTTCCCGGATGCTTGAGGGCAGGGACATTCTCCTCTTGAACTTCTACGGACCGGCGGCGGCTCTTGTGCTCGAATCGGGCCGAAGCGCCGGCGGGCTGTGGCAGCGCGCCCAGCCGCAGACCAAGTTTCCTCCAGGCAGCGCTGGATTCCGTGACGATTTGGTGTCTCTTCGGTCAAAGGGGAAGGCGCGGAAGTGGCGCGGGCTCGGCCCCGGCTAACGAGGCGCCCTGACTTCAAGCGCCCTCGACCGGGCGCCCATAGTGCTCCAGCGATGCCACCTGATCCAGGGGCTTGCGCTTCTTGTGGCCCAGAACATGGGCAGCTCGGGGATATCCGAAGGGCATCACCGCCAGCACCTCCTGGGAGTCAGGAAGCCCGCACCAGAGACGCACCGCCTCCAGGCCGCCGAACCCTGTCCAATTGGAGCCAACCCCCTCGGCCCAGGCCGTGAGGGCCATAGACTGGATGGCGCGACTGGCGTCCGAGACGCCGAACCGGCTGGACTTCTCGTACGACACCACGATCGCAAAGGCGGCCTCGGCAATGTAGGGGCCTGTGGGTACAAGTCCGCCCAGCTCACGGAGGCGCGACCGGTCCTGCACCAGGACGAAGTGCCAGGGTTGGAGGTTCATAGAGCTGGCGGTGAGCCGGCCCGACTCCAGGATGCGCCGGATGACCTCCTCCGGCACCGCCTGGTCGCGGAACTGGCGCACCGCCAGCACCTCGCGGACTGCCCCGTAGACGTCACGGGTCATCGATGTCCTCCCTCAGCCTGGTGTCCTGAGCCGATCGTCCTGGTCAAGCGGGTGCGGGCACGGTGCGGCTCGCCGGGATGACCGGCCCAGCCGGGAGGCTGGAGTAGACCCGGGTCCGACCGCCCGCTGCGGGTGCCCATGGCCTGGAATCTTAGCCAGATCCCATGGTGGCGAAGGCCGTCGGGTGTTGGTACCCCAGAGGACTTCCAAGCTCCGCCCGGCTCGCAGGACCGAGCACCAGAGACGGTCGGCCACGGCGACCACTTGACCCGTCACCCGTGCGTAGCGCCGACACACGTCCTGGGCCGCGAGCACCCCTGCTGCCACGTGCGAGGTGGGGCTGGGGCTCTCCTGACCGGGCCGCCGCGCCGAGCTTGCGCGGGTCCAGGTTCAGGGCGATGATTTCCCTCCCGATAGAACGTCTTAGCTGTCAGGACTTCACCTTGACTAGGGGGCCTACCCATGACATCGACTGATCCCGGACGGCCCGTGATCCTGGGAGTTCTTGCGCTGGCGGAGGGCAGGGGCGTGCTGCGGCTCCGGGAGCGCCTCGCTGCCCCGATCGATGAGGTCTGGTCGGCCATCACCGACCCCACCCGCCTGGCCGCCTGGTATGCCCTGGTGGAGGGTGACCTCCGCCTCGGCGGCGAGCTCCGGATCTTCGTCGAGGCGGACGACTGGGAGGGGACCGGCCGGGTGGAGGCGTGCGAGCCGCCGAGGCGCCTTTCGGTGACGTCGAGGGAGTCGGAGGAGTCGTGGAGGAGGGGGAGAGGGGCGGCGCCCTTTGACGAGTCCTTGGAGGTCCGACTGGAGCCGGATGGCGAAGGGACCGACATCACCTTCGAGGTGTCGGGCCTTCCGCTGAAGCCACTCGCCGCCTACGGCGCCGGGTGGCAGATCCACCTGGAGAACCTCGCCGGCCACCTGACCGGAGGGCCGAGCCCGGACAGTGAGGCGCGCTGGGCGGCCCTGGTCCCGGCCTACGAGGCGCAGGCCGCCAACCTCAGGTAGGCCCCCCCTGCCTGGCGGCCTTGGCGGGGCCGGTCTCCATCAGCTGCGGCTCTCCATCCACCGCGCTCTCGAGATCCGGAAGAGTACATGGTGGGCCAGGGGGTGGCCCGGCGGCACCCGTGGGTGCAGGAAGTCATCCCGGGGATCATGGGTCATTCCCAGCCGGCGCATCACCGCCAGGGAGCGGACGTTGCCCGAGCTGGTGAAGGAGACCACCTCCTCCAGCCCCCCCGATCGGAACCCGAAGTCGAGCGCCGCTCTGGCTGCCTCGGTGGCCAGCCCCTGGCCCCAGGCGCTCCGCCGAAGGCGCCAGCCGATCTCCACGGCGGGCATGAAGGGGGCCGTGAACCCCGGGACCGAGAGCCCGGTGAAGCCGAGGAGCTGGCCCTCCGTGGCGCTGACCAGCGCCCACAGGCCGAACCCGTGGTCGGCGAAACCGGACTGGATGCGGTCCAGGAACTGGTCGCTCTCCTCACGGCTGAGGGGGGCGAGGAAGTGCTCCATCACCTCCGGGTCGGTGTTGATGGCGGCAAACGGCTCCCGATCCCCCTCCTGAAAGGGACGCATGGTGAGCCGCCGGGTGTGCAGAACGGGGATGGGGGCCGCCATCTTCGCCGGAGACTACCAGCCACCACGACTGCGCGATGGCCCCTGTGATTGGCCCGGACAGGATAGGATCCCTGCGTGCAAGTCCAGATCGCGGAGGGGCCAGCGCTCCTCACGGCGGAGCAGCTGGAAGCGCATCGGCCCGGCCTCACCGCCCTCTGCTACCGGATGCTCGGTTCGGTCTTCGACTCGGAGGACGCCGTGCAGGAGACCCTGGCCCGGGCGTGGCGGGCG
>JAJYWT010000011.1 GCA_021791345.1 bacterium | reverse complement strand
GGCCAGCGCCCAGTGACACCGCCGTCAAGGTTGCCAGCCGCCGGGCGATCCTGGACCTGTACGAGCAGACCTTCACCCCCCGGGGCGCACAGATCACCGTCGTCGGAGCGGTCGACCCGCGCCGAACCGCATCGCGGCTCCGCCGCGCCTTCGGTGATTGGAGCGGGCCGCGCCGGGTGCCGACGGTACCGGCGGTCCGCCCGCTGACGACGGCCGAGGTGACTTTCATCCCGCGGTCTGACTCGGTGCAGACGGTGGTCATGTTGGGAGCGAGCGGCCCCGGACAGGGGCACCCCGACCACGTTGCGCTGACCGTGGCGACCGCGGTGCTGGGAGGAGGCTTCACCTCCCGGATGATGAACAATCTGAGGGAGGACAAGGGCTACACCTACAGCCCTCACGCCCGTTTGGAGAACCACCTCCGAGACGGGTTCGCCGTCGCCAGCATGGAGGTGAGGACCGAGGTGACCGGCGCCGCCTACGGCGAGCTGCTGTACGAACTGGCGCGGCTTTGCACCGTCGACGTGCCCGAGAGTGAGCTTGAGACCACCACCAGCTACATGGCCGGCTCAAGGGTGATCATGCTCCAGACCCAGGCGGGACTGGCCAGCGCTTTGGCCCAGGTCCGGGCTCGCGGGCTCGACCACCGCTACCTGGAGGCGTATTCGAGCCAGCTGCAGAAGACCACGGCCAAGGCCGTCCGCGCTGCTGCCGCCCGCTACCTGGCCCCGACGGCTATGACCACCGTGATGGTGGGTGACCCGGTTGCCAGCCTCGAGGTGGAATCACTCGTCCCAGTGCGGATCCGGCGGGCGGCGAGTCGGCCCGCGTGAGCCAGCAGCCCACCAGGTGACACCGCCCGGCTGAAGGCGTTGGGGCAGCTTGATTCAGTCCGGCTCGCGTCGGACGCCGGCTCGAAGTAGGAACACCGCCAGCGCCAGCACTCCGACCGCGGCCAGACTTCCGATCAGGGTGAGGTCGAGGCCGCCGGAGGCCCGCAGGCCAGCCAGGGCCAGGACCACCAGCCCCAACAGGAATCCCAGGACCGCCATGACCGCGGTGCGGGCGGCGATCACGATGCGAAGCCTTCGGGAACCGACTCCAGGAGCCGACTCGTCGACGGCCCAGAACCCGAGCTCGCTCATGACCAGCAGAATGGCCCCGAGCAGCGGCGCCAGGATGACGGGACCCCGCAGGACCAGCACCGTGGCCACGGAGGCCGCCAGCGGCATCACGCCCAACGCGATCCCGGGGCGCCAATTGAGCCCCATTCCGACCAGCAGCAGGGCCAGTCCAGCGGCCCCCACCCCCAGCAGCGCAGCAAGGTTCAACCCATGGGCGTCAATCGCCACGTAGGCAAGGGCGATCACTCCCAGCACGACCGCCAGGCCGAAGGTTACGACGCGATGAATCGAGGTGCGAATCTGCGGTACTCCCTGGCCTGGGCCAGAACCGGCTCCAACGGTTCCCCGGGCTCCCACTGGACAACTGCAATGCCGGTCATCTGCAGCCGGCGGCGGCGCGCCTGGCGCAGCATGCTCCAGAACCGAATCGCCAGCGGATCCACCTGGCGCGCGGCTGGCCCCAGCAGGCTCTCCGCGGCAATCTCCACCACCAGAAGATCGAAGCCGCGATGTTGCAGGTCAGCCAGAGCGCCTACGCTCCGGGGATCCAACAGCGGGCTGAGGGCCACCACGGTGGCCTGGGGCGGCAGGACCCGGGGGGGGATGACGTCGATGGCACGCCAGGCGTAGCTGGCGACCACCTCGGTGTCCAGCAGGGTCTCCACTACTCGGTAGAGGTGCTGCGACCCCATGCCGGGGAGCAGCCAGCGCAGCAGCCCCCCGAAGCCGATCACCCCGACCCTATCCCGCTCCCGCAGATGCCCATCCGCGATCGCGGTCGCGGCTCGGACCGCCACCGCCAGCAGAGAGTCCCGCCCCACGCCCATCTCGCTGAAGCTGTCGACGAAGAGGATCACATCCGAATTTCGCTCCAGGGAGAAGTCGTTGACAAAAGGAGCGCCGGTCCGGGCGGTGACTCGCCAGTTGATCCGACGCACCCTGTCGCCGGGCAGGAAGGATCTGATGTCAGCGAACTCCAATCCCTCGCCATGCTGGCGTGCGGTCCGATTGCCGGCGTACACCTGGGTGCGCAAGGGCGGCACGAGGTGGCGGACCCGCTCCCAGCGGGGGTAGACGCGCACTCGCTGGGTCGCGCCGGCAATTCCGGAGAACCGGAAGAGGGCGAATTGGTCAGCGGCTGTGATGTTGAGCGGGGGCAGCCGATACACCCCCCACCTCGCCGGGCGAGCCTCGAAGGTGAACCGCGCCGGTTCTGCCTCCTTGGGCAGCAGTCGGATGGAGGCCCCCCTGCCAACCGGCTCCAGACCGGCTGGCAGATCCAGGTCCGCATGGAGGCCCCCCACTCTTCCCTGAACGACCAGCTCGCACTCGATCTCGAGGGTTTCCCCCTCCACGGGCCGCTCCTCGTGCAGCTCCAGCTCCGCCGCCACCACGGGCCTTTCCACCAGTGCCGCTCCCACCACCAGCCAGAGGGCGAACGGAGCTGCGAGCGCGACCAGGGCCGGCCGTGCCAGCACCAAGGATCCCACCAAGAGGAGCGCCACCAGGGTGACGTACGCGAGCAGCCGGGGGCTGGGTCGAGCGGTCACGCCTCCGGAGCCGCGACCTTTACCTGACCGCCCACCGTGGCCGGAACCGAGACTCGCTCCAAGCACTCGGCGATGATGTCCTCGGCCCGGACTCGCTGCACCCAGAGCTCGGGACGCAGGCTGATCCGGTGGCAGAGGGCAGGAACCGCTATCGACTTGACGTCATCGGGGGTGACGTAGTCGCGACCGCTGAGGGCAGCCCGGCCCCGGGACAGCTTGAGCAGCGCCAGCGACCCGCGCGGACTCGACCCCACCTGAACCCCGGGATGGCTCCGGGTCGCCGCGACCAGATCCACCATGTAGTACTCCAGGTCCGGCTCCACGTGGATGTCCTCCAGGGCCTGCTGCATCCTCCGCAATTGCTCCCGATCGACGACCTGGCGGAGCTGCAACTCATCGGCGCGCCGGCGCCGGCGACTGTCCAGCATCTGCTGCTCCTGCTCCCGGGACGGGTAGCCCACCCCGATGCGCATCAGGAAACGATCGAGCTGGGCCTCCGGAAGTGGGTAGGTGCCCTCGTACTCGATCGGGTTCTGCGTTGCCATCACCAGAAACGGCTGGGGGAGGGCCTGACTGGTCCCCTCGATCGTGACCTGCCGCTCCTGCATCGCCTCGAGCAGCGCCGCCTGGGTCTTTGGGGGGGAGCGGTTGATCTCGTCGCCCAGCACCAAGTTGGCAAAGATCGGCCCGTTGCGCATCTCGAAGTCGCCGGTGCGCTGATTGAAGATCGAGGATCCGGTGATGTCCGACGGCATCAGATCGGGAGTGAACTGGATTCGGGAGAACTCCAGATCGGTCGCCATCGCGAAGGAGCGGGCGATGAGGGTCTTGGCCAGCCCGGGGAAGTCCTCCATCAGGACGTGCCCGTCCGCGAGCATCCCCAGGAGCACCAGCTCCAACACGGAGCGCTTGCCCACCACCGCCCGTTCGACCTCATCCAGGATCGCGGCCGAGCCCTGGCGCAGCTCCAGCAGGCTGCTCACCGACCGACTCCCTCCAGGCGGTCCAGCCACTCTGCCATCTGGGCAAACGAGGGACCGCGGTCCTGGACCCTCGCCACCGACGGTCCGGAGCTGAAGGCTAGTTCAGTGAGATCTCGTCCGATGAGGGCAGCGGCTCGTTCCGGGTCCCGCCGGGGGTCGATTCCGAGCAGCGCCAGCCGATCCAGCGCGAGCTCCCTGATCCATGGCCGCACGGCCCGGTCGAAATCCGGCCGGCTGGCGCTGCCGGCTCGCAGGGTGTCCGCGACCGCCAGAAGTTCCCCGGGGACCTCCGACAGATGTGGACGGCTGGGACGAGGTTGCCCGGTGGCGGCGGGATCGCCACTGTGACGGGCCAGCTGGACGAGGTAGAAGGCGACCAGCAGGCAGCTGAAGAGGATGTAGGCGCGCAGCAAATCCTGGTGTGGGACCCCGCCATGGAAGAGGA
>JAJYWT010000004.1 GCA_021791345.1 bacterium | reverse complement strand
CGCATGCGCCCAGCTTAGCGTTGTGATGCATCCGATCACGCATCACGATGCTAGGGACGTCCCAGCGCCGCCGGCCCCGCTCCCTCCAGGGGCCGGTCGGTCCGAAGACCCTTGGCCACCGCCCCCGGCAAGAGGGAGGCGAAGTGGCCCGGACCGGTGAAGAGGTGCCGGTGCCCCAGCGGCTCCGCCACCGAGCATCGGCGGGACCCTGGATGTCGGCAAGCGGACCGCGGGGTACCCGGTGGTGTCGAGACCTGGAGCGTGGAATGGGTCGGCACGTCAAGTAGCGAGTGCGTGGGCCAATCCAGGCTCAGAAGGCGTGAGGGCCCCAGCCATCAATGTCCCTTGACACCCATGACGGCGACGGTGGCCCTCAGCATGGTCAAGGCCGGGAAGGACTACTCTCCGCGACCTTCCGTGACTGTACTGAGGAGGAACGGTCTCAGCTCGTCTCGACGCCTCGGTCCCGTGCCTGCAGCAGAGGCGTGACACGGGCTAGTCTTCAAGCGATGCTAGCATTGACAGCGTTGGCGCCAGTTCCCGGAGGTGGTCAATGTCAACCCTGACCGTGCGCAAGCTTGACCCCGACACCAAGGAGCGGCTTCGGATCAGGGCAGCGCAGCACGGAAGGTCGATGGAGGCCGAGGCTCGGGAGATCCTGCGTGGGTCCCTGGCGCCGGCGCAGCCGCGCGGTGTCGGCAGTCGAATCCACCAGCGGCTGGCCGGTCTGGGCCTTGAGGAGATCAAGTTCCCGCCCCGGACCGAGCTGACGCGCCCGGTTGACTTCGAAAGATGATCATTCTGGACACCAATGTCATCTCGGAACTGGCGCGCCGGGCCCCCGACCAGCAGGTTCTGGCCTGGGTGGATGCCCAGGATGACGTCGCGGTGACCGCCACGACGCTCGCCGAGTTGCTCTACGGAGTCGCCAGGCTGCCTGACGGGGCGCGCCGGTCTCAGCTCGCCGAGGGCATCCGAGCGATCATCGACGATGAGCTGGGGGGACAGGTGATCGCCTTTGACCGCACAGCGGCCGCTCACTACGCGGACATCGTGGCCGCTCGCTCCCGCCAGGGCCGTCCAATGGGCATCGCCGACGGGCAGATCGCGGCGACCTGCCGGGCCCGGGGCGCCACGCTGGCGACCCGCAATGTGCGCGACTTCGAGGAAGTCGGGATCTTGGTGGTCGATCCCTGGAGCTCCCGGATCGGCCCCTAAGGCCAGCCGCCACCAGCGGGGTTGTGACACCGGGTCGGGGAGGTGCTGCCCAGAGCGGGAATGGTCCCGGTCCGTCGTTCGGCGCCGGCTCCGACAGTGGACGGCCGGCCGTGCTGTGGTGCCGGGGGCGCTGAGTGGATCAGCCCTCGGCCAAGATGCGGGCAATGGGGAGATCCAACAGCCGCCGACCCAGGATGTGTCGGCTGGGGCTGGGGGGCCGATCCGCGCCGGCCAGGAAACTAACCTCGAGGCGATCACGCATCCGGGCCAGGTGACGAGCGTCCCCAGGGCCGGGAGATGCCGTGGCCGTGACTTCGAAGGCCGCGTCCTGAGTGGCAGTGGGCTCAACCAGCAGACCCAACTCTCGCCTGCCATCCATCTCCCACGCACCTGGTAGGCGAGGCCGTGACCGGCCCAGGACCACTTCGGGCATCTGCGGTGCGGCCACCGGCGCAGTCTGCGCGCCAGCCGGTGGGTGAGACGGAAGCTCCGATGCAGCTGCGGCGGCAGTCCGGCTCTTCCCATTTTGGCCCGGCCGCCATATGCTCACTGGACGGTGCGGACACACAGCTGCCCATGGCGGACTCCGGTAATGGCAGCGGTCAGGGCTCAGTGGTAGGCTAGTACGTATGTTCGTAGCCGCGGCACCACTCCCGGCTGACGAAGCGGCGGCGGTGCTGGCGCTCTCAGCTGCCACGCAAGGCCCGTGGCACAGGACCGCGTCTCTGATCGAGGATGCGGGCAGCGCCGTCCGAATCCTGGACCGGGATTGGTCCGGGTTCGAGCTGCTGGCGGAGGGGGAGCTCTCCGCCCTAGTCGACCGCGTTACCCCCGCGGACGTCGACCACTACCGAGCCGTGATCGGGGGCCAGCAGGCAGCCGGGGTGCGGGTGGTGACCGTGCTGGATCAGGACTATCCCGCCAATCTGCGGCAGATCTTCAATCGCCCTCCCTTTCTGTTCGTGAAAGGGGAGCTGCACGAGCAGGATGCCCGGGCCATCGCAGTGGTGGGCGCCCGGAAGGCTTCGGAGCGTGGCCTGGACTTGGCGCGGAGGATCTCCGCCCGGCTGGCCGGGCACGGCATCACAGTCCTCTCGGGGATGGCGCGAGGGATAGACGCGGCGGCACATGGAGCAGCGCTGGCGGCTCGGGGCCGGACGATCGCTGTCATGGGCACGGGGATCGATCGGGTCTACCCGCCTGAGCACCTGGCCCTGGCCCGGGAGATCGTCGCCTCAGGAGGAGCCCTGGTCTCCCAGTTCCTGCCGGGATCCGGGCCCACCCGCGTCTCCTTCCCGATGCGCAACGCCGTGATGAGCGGCATGGCGATCGGCACGGTGGTGGTCGAAGCGTCGGCTACCAGCGGCGCCAGGCTTCAGGCCCGGCTGGCGCTGGAGCACGGGAAGCGGCTCTTTCTGGTGCGGTCGCTGGTGATGGAGCAGGAGTGGGCCCAGCGCTACGCCCAACGGCCGGGGGTGCGGGTGGTGGATTCCGTGTCGGAGATCGAGCAGGCGGTGGCTGGGGTGGCGGTGCCAGCGGTGCAGTTGACCCTTCGGTGACGGCCCTTGCTCAGCGCCCAGGAGGTAGCCGACTCGGCGGCAGGGTATCTCACCACCGTGCCCATGGTCTGGGACGGGGTGTGCGACATCTGCCACGGGGCACCAAACGTCGGCTATCGGCGTTGCCGCAGTTGCGCTGAGACCTGCTCGCAGGTGGCCCGCCCGGTGCCTATCGTGGTCCCCGTCTCGCTGTACCAGCTGGGAGGCCAGTTGCATCACGTGTTGCGCGCCTACAAGGACAACCGCGACCCGGACGTCCGGGCCCGCCTGTCCCTTGTGGTGGCCGCCCTGCTGACCCGGTTCCTTTCCCGCCACGGCGCCTGTGTGGCCAGGGCCGCAGGCTCGGCCTGGGAGGTGGCCACCACCGTGCCGTCCGGCCGCAATCGGCCGCTTCCCCACCCGCTGGATGGGGCGGTCCAGCTCTCCCCTTGGCTGCGGGACCGCTGCCGTCCCCTGCTCGCCAGAGGAGCCGGGGAGGTCCACCACAACCGGGCCGATGAGCGGGCCTTCGTGGTCACTGGGGAGGTGCGGGGGCGACACATCCTCCTCCTCGACGACACCTTCACCACGGGGGCCGCGCTGCAGAGCGCGGCGTCGGCTCTGGCCGGGGCCGGCGCCCGAGTGGTGGCGGCGGTGGTGGTGGGCAGGATCATCGACCCCGGGTTCTCCACCCCGGCGTATGAGCTGTGGAGCAGGGCGTCGGCCGTCCCCTTCGACTTCGAGCGCTGCTGTCTATGCTCCGGCCTCTGAGATGGGCAACGAGCGGCGGCGCCCTTCTGCCGGAATCCATCGAGGTCCCCTGCCTGCCGCCGGAGCGCCCCACCGAGTCCGCGGGGCGCTCCAGGCATCTCGCTGGCCCCCTGGAGCAGCACCGGCTTCGGCCGCTTGGGGATGCCGCTCTCAACCAGCCCCTGCCCCGGCCGCCGTCCCCCGGGATAGCCCCCTCGGCGGGCCTCGGGGCCGAGTAAGTGGCGGCGGGCCGCGGGTAGCCGAGTCAGTGCGCCGTGGCGCCTCTCGAGCGCACAATCCGGCCGATGGATCGAGAGTCCGCCGATCAAAGGGTCCGAGCCGCAGCCTTCGAGTTCCTGGGGCGGCTCACCCAACGGCTGGGTGAAGCCCTGCCGGCGAGTCAGCTCCGGCAGGGCTTCATGTACGACGGCCAGCGGGTGCCACTGATGGGGCCCCAGGGGATCTTCAAGCCCGCGGTACTCGATCTACCGCTCAGTATTACCACCGTGCCAGCGGTCCCCGGCCGGCCCCGGCCGTATTCGGATGAGATCGCGAACAACGGCTTCCTGCTCTACCGGTACCGCGGCACTGACCCCA
>JAJYWT010000114.1 GCA_021791345.1 bacterium | reverse complement strand
CTGGCGCGGGTGGACCTGCAGCGCCGAGGTTTGGATGTCACCCGGGACGAGGTGTATCGTCGTCACCAGGAGCGCCTTGAGCCGCTAGCCGGACATGAGGACCAGGTGGCGGAGCAAGTCCGGGAGCTGGCTCACCAAGCCTCCTTCTACGCCCGGTTGGTTGAGCCAGGTCGCGAGCCGGATCCGGTGGTTCGCTCGAGCCTGCGGCGACTGAACCGCTGGCGAGCCCAGACGACCTACCCCTTGATAATGCATCTGTACGGGCTCCAGGACGCGGGCCGGTGCACGGCCGAAGATCTGCGCCTGGGACTCAACTACGTGGAGTCGTTCATCGTGCGCCGGTTCCTGTGCCAGGTGCCCGCCAACCAGCTCAATCGCCTCTTCATCGAGCTGGTCAAAGACGTGGATGGCACGGGTCCTGTGAGCGATGCGCTCCGGGCGGGGTTGTCGGGCGCACGGCGCTACTGGCCCACGGATGAGCAGGTTCGGGCAGCGGTTCTGTCGCGCCCCTTCTACCTCATGGGGCGCGCGGATCAGCGACGGCTGATCCTCGAACGGCTGGAGGAGAGCTGGGCGCACAAGGAGGCCGTCTCTCTGGAGGGCGCCAAGCTAAGCGTCGAGCACGTCCTGCCCCAGACCCTGACTCCCGAGTGGCGCCAGGAATTAGCAAAGCTTGGCGAGGACGCCGACGGGCTCTTTACGGAACTGGGGCACACACTCGGCAACCTCACCCTCACCGGGTACAACCCTGAACTGGGCAACACATCCTTCGCGCAGAAGCGAGCCATCTACGCCAAGAGCCACCTGGAGCTCACGCGCGCCATCGCCAAGTCAGAACAGTGGGGCCGTGAGGAGATCGGCAATCGAGGTGCCCTGCTAGCCGACCGGGTCGTCTCGATCTGGCCGGGCCCTCTGCCGGGGTCCAAGGGCGTGGTGTTCGGCTTTGACTGGAGCCGCATCGACGCCGCGGTGAGGGCGATTCCGGCGGGGCGCTGGACTTCATATGGCGACCTCGCCGCCCTCGGGCAGACGCACCCGCAGCCCGTGGGCACACACCTGGCCTCCTCGCGGGTCGAGAACGCGCACCGGGTGCTGGACAATCAGGGCCGGGTGGCGGCGGGATTCCACTGGTTGGATCCCGCCGACGGGCGCGACGTGCGCGCGGTGCTCGAGGGCGAGGGCCTGGAGTTCACGCCCGATGGCTCGGCCTCGCCGTCGCAACACATGGATGGCTACGATCTGGCCGAGCTCATCCCGTACGAGCTCGAGCCCGAGGAACTGGAGGCGCTCCGGCAACGGTTCCAAGTGGGCCTGCCGCACAAGTCCAACCAGGGGAAGCCATGGCTGGTGGACGGGAAGGCGTGGCATTTGCGGCGGCTCCAGTCAGCAGGTGCCAGGACACGCCTTCTGGAACTGGTCTCGTTTGTCCGGTCTTGCGCACCCAACTGCGGGGATCCCGATTGGGGCCAAAGGTATTACGTCCGGTGGCAGGACGGGCACGGCCAACCGTGGGCACGGCTGGAGCCGAGGAACAAGTTCGTCTGGTTCGAGCTGTGGCGCCCGTCACTCTCAGCCGCTCACTTAGCGCAGCAGCTCGGGTACGAATACCTCGCTCCCGGGGTGGCACCCAATACCAAGAGCGACGGGCCCAGCCAGGTGCGGGACTTCCCGGATGGTGAGGGGGTTTCCGTTCAACTGCGGCATGTTGGGGATCTGGCCGGGGCGCGAGGGGAAGTGCTGAGAGCGGCCGTACAGAACGCGTGGGCAGCGGCGGATACCTCAACTGACGCTGGCCCCAAGGGCCCGGGTCCGGATCCCGGAGATGGGAAGGCCTGGCACCTTGGCCAACTGAAGACCCAGGAGGCGCGGCAGCTGCTGGAAGGGCTGGTCGACCTGGTGGACTCCTGCGCCTCTGACCTTGGTCCGGCCGACTGGGGCGGGAAGGCGTACGTCGGTTGGAAGGACGGCAGTGGCCACCTCCGGGCATACGTGCGACCCCACCAGGGCTGGATGACGCTGGTCCTCAGGAGCTCCCATCCAAGGCCGGAGGAGGTGGCTCAGCACCTGGGCTACGATCTGGTTCCAGCCAACTCATTGCCTGACACGCGAGTCGATGGCCCCAGCCAGGTGGGTACCCACGGGCAAGGTGACGGGGTGTACGTGCAATTCCGCCACTACGCTCACCTCAGTGGGGCGAAGCGGGAGGCACTCAGCGCGGTTGTGCGCGCGGCGTTGTCGAGCGCCGTCCCGACGTAGCGGCTCGGGCTTTCGCCGGCGGCCAGCGGGATCCTCGAACTCGGACCGCGATCCAAGCCCGCCAGCTCGGCTTCTCCGAGATCGGAGGTGGCGGCTAGAGCTGCGGGCAGACGCAATGTCAACGCGCGAGGCGCATGCTACCATCCGGCTACCTCTGGTAGCATTCAAGTATGAAGGTGAGTGTCAGCCTCCCCGCGGAGGACATCGAGTTCCTGGACCAGTACGCGGAGTCGCAACGCTTCCCCTCGCGGTCGGCGGTCCTGCACCAGGCGGTGCGCCTTCTGCGCGGGGCCGAGCTCGGACCGGCATACGAGGAGGCCTTCCGGGAGTGGGAGGAGTCGGAAGACGCCCTGGCCTGGGACCAGACCGCCGGCGACGGGATCTTGGCCGATGCTGCGAGGTGAGATCTGGCTCGTCGATCTGGAGCCAGCGAGGGGGTCGGAGGCCGACAAGCGCCGCCCGGCGGTCCTGGTGAGCAACGACGGCGCCAACGCCACAGCGTCGCGGCTGGGCCGGGGAGTGGTCACGGTGGTCCCGGTGACCTCAAGCACCCATCGGGTCTACCCCTTCCAGGTGCTCCTGCCGGCTGGGGCCACCGGCCTTGGCCAGGACTCCAAGGCGCAGGCGGAGCAGGTGCGCTCGGTGGCGGTGCAGCGGCTGGGGCCACGGGTGGGGAGGGTGCCGCCCCCCCTCTTGGCGGAGCTGGATGAGGCGCTCCGCCTCCACCTGGCGCTGTAGGCTCCTCCCTCCCCCACCCGCCGCAACTTAGTGCAGGCCGCGGCTGTCCTGCGGCCAGTCGCGACCTGGGGGCGGGAGGGCAGGCCCGCCGGGCCGAGCGCCCCTCCCCCACACTCCCTGCGCCCGGCCGCCCAAGCAGGGGGACGATCCAGATGAACGGCACTCCCTGCACACCGTATCTGCTCCTCCCCGGCACCACCTAGGATGGGCTCAGCTTCTACGGGCAGGGGTTCGGCTCAGCGGTGGAGCTGCCCACCTTCTTAGGAGTTCCATAGGTCCGCTGGGCCGGCGGCCGCCATCGCCCACGGCGGTCTTGCCTCGGGCCTGGTGCAGCTCATGGCGGCCGACCTGGCCGGCAAAAGGCGGCCCTTTTGCCCAGGGGGGCTCATGTTCTAGCTCCTGGGCACCGCCGACCCGGCCGCCCTGCGGCAGTGGTTCCAGCGGCTGGCCCAGGGGGGGCGGATCGTGGACCACTGGCAGCCTCGGCCCTCGGGCGCCTACGACGGCCAGGTGGTCGACCGCTACTGCCTCCCCTGCCTGATTGGGTACCAGGAGCCCGGCTGAGGGGTTTGTCCTTTCCTGGGGGATGGGGGGGAGCCATCCCGCTCCCACCATCCCCCACCGCCCCGGGGCGACCCCGCCTACGAGTTGGGGTTCTGGTCACAGCCGCGCCGGCGCCGTCAATCCGGGCCGGGCCGGATGGTCGCACCTCGGGAAGCCTCCAGGCCGGCTGAGGGGCAGGCGGGCCGGGGTCATCCTGTTCTCCTGGCCTGTAAGGGGGGTTGGTGCCACGGTGGCCCTCGCTCTCCCCTCTTCGGGGCCAGACCGGCTCCCGGGACTTGCAGCGACATACGGAAAGTGGCCTGCGGCCCGGCGTCGATGGCCTCCCGGCATACGCAGCCGCCTGGCCCCGGGGAGTCGACTCTGCCAGGATTCGAGTGTGAAAGAGCCTATCCGCCTGCCGGCAGACGACGGCGCTGGTCGGGACCGTTGCGCGCAGCCCCGAAGTACCCCCGCAGGGTCGGCAGCTCAGCACCATGCGGTTGGTTGCCTACCGGTGACTGAGCTCGGTGCGGCCTACGAGGACGCCTTCGCGGACTGGGAGGAATCGGGAGAGTCGCTGGACTGGGACCAGACCGCCGCCGACGGGGTCCAAGGCGGTGCTCCGGGGTAAGCTCCTGCTCCTCAATACGGAACCTGGGAGAGGTGCAGTGGCCAACAGAACAAGTACGGCCGCCATGGGCGCTCAGTCTGCCGGCGCAGCACGGTGGCGGCTCCGATTGGGGGTGCTCATGGTACTCCCGGTTACCCAGCGGGTCGCCGGTAGCCTCGTATTCGAACCCGGTGTCCCGCCCGGCGACCGGGCTGCGCCACGATCCGGGAGGCCGGCGGCGCAGGTGCGCCTGATGGTGGTGGTGCGGTTGGGACACAGGAGGGGCGTGCCGCCCACCGCCTCGCCGAAGGGGGCTTCGGCGCTTGGCCCCCGGACACGCTGGTTGCGAACCCGCCGCCCGGCGCGGTCCATCCGGCCAGCGGCACAGCCGCAGCCGCCGATGGGTCTGCCCACCGCATGTCACGAGGCAGGCTGACATCGTCCCCGGCGCCTCAGCTGGATGGGGACAGCCCTGATCCCCCGATCGCGGTGGCGGAGGTAGTGACCCTGAAAGATGCCTGCCTCCTGCTGATGCAGGAGGACCGCCCCGCAACTTCGATTGGTGGCGTCCAGGCACCAGAAGAAGCCGAGGAGGTCGCCGTTGACGTCCCGGCCCACAAAGCTCCATGGACCGCCGCGCCCCGGGGGAGCCTCCCGCTCGATGCGTCCCCGCACCGCCTGCCCCACCTGATGCAGGCGCCACAGGTCGCGCTTGCTGGGCTCGGTGCCGATGGCCTCTATGGACGCTGTCCAGACTCCCGTGAATCGGCCGCGGCGTCGCTGCCAGAACTCGAAGGCTTTGATGAAGAAGGCTGTGAGAGCCGCCCCCAACAGCACGTAGCCCACCCCGGTCAGCACACTCATCAGCTCACCTCCCTCGTGCCACTCCACCTCTGCAGCGTCGATCCCACCACGGCCAGGACGTTGCGCTCGGTTACCGACAGAAGCTGGGACCGACCAACCCGGTTGACCGGCGGGTGGTGCGGTCGATCACCTTCGAGGTGGATGGCGACCGCGATCTGGGCGCGCTCCAGGATCGGAGCATCTGCAGGCGAGTCTCCAACGCCGAGGACCAGCTGGGAATCTCGCTCAAGCCGTCTCACGATGGCCCGCTTGGCCCTCCTTGGTGCCGGGTTCCGACCCAATCTCCCAGTACACCTACCGCCTTGCGTCCGCAGCTCGAGGCCGATCACCTCATCCACTCCTGCGGTGATGGGATATCGTCGCAGGAGGACGGCGGGGGCTCCGCTGACCAGCACCGTGCCGAGGGCATGATCGCGCAGCAGGGAGAAGAATGGCGTGGCGAAGGGCGCGAGGCCGGAGTCCTGCTCGACGAACCGCGTGGCGGCCAATTCGAGAGCCCGCACCGCTACTCCCCGGAGGCCGATGGCGTAGGCTCTGGGGCCCTCGAGCGCCAGCGACTCGTAAGACATCTCGTCGCTGGCGTAGGCGCTGAATAGCTCCCGCAGTCTTTGTAGGGACCCACTGCTGATGAGCCCTGTCTCCAGCGCTAGCCACTCACTCCAGTCCACCAGGGTGAAGCCGTGCCGAAGGGTCCCGTCCCAATCTAGAACCGCGACGCCGGGCCGATCGGTGAGGATCTCGTCCTCCTTCGCGCGCAAGGACGAACGCGCATGAGCTGCTGCGACTTCAGAGATGGTACCTGAGCCCCGCTGCCAGGGCCAGGGACCCGGACTTTCGCCTCAGTGCCCCGTCCAGGGGGGGGCGCCCACAAGGTGCGGGCTCCTCGTTGGCGATGAGGGCACGATTGGCGGCTCCCCGAGCCGCCTCGATGAGGGCCTCTCGAAACCCCGTGTGCAGCCGGGCGCGCGCCCGGCGGCCACCCTTGCCAGCCTAAGGTGTTGCAGTGGAGCACTCTCACGCGGGAGAGACCCACCCGCGCGGCCTCAAAGGAAGGGGAGGGCCTCAACCCGCCCCCGCCCGCACGCGGTCCGGGGGGAGGTGGCCGCCGTGGCCCCGTGCCGCCGATCCAGGGACCCGACGCTGGACCTTCCTCGCCGCCCAACGGCCGGAGGAAGTGCGCTGAGGGCTTGCGGCCAGGCAGGACCAAGTGGGAGACCGGCGCGCGTCACCTGGGGGCGCGGTGCTGGCGGGCGTGACCTGCGGGCACTCGCTCAGCGCCTCCATCGAACTGGCGGCCGAGCTTCTACGCTCGAGGCTGGGGCATGAGGAGATGCTGCATGCAGTGCAGGCCGCGCTGACCCTGGGGCCTCCGGGCACCGGCCGTCGTTGGAGATGGTGGAGACGCTGGGCGGGAGCCGGGGCGCCGAGGGGGCGCTGGCGATAACCCTGTACTGGGCCCTGGTCGCTGCCGACTTCCGCAGCGCCGTGCTGGCTGTGAACCACGCGGGCGACAGCACCGGTTCCATGGTGGGAAACCTGCTGGGCCCCGGCTCGGGCCCGAGGCGCTGCCGGAGGAGTGGCTCCAGGGGCTGCAGGCCCGAGCGCTGGTTGAGCAGGTGGCCCTTGATCTGGCTGCTACCGTCGAGAAGGGTCCCCACGATTGGGGCTGGGGCGAGGAGCGCTATCCCGGGTGGTAGGAGAATCTCCATTGCTGGCGAGCGTACCGGGAGTGCGCGGCATCGACCAGGTCGAGGGACCGCGCTGCTGGTCCTGGCGTTGACCGGCGCGGGATCAGGATCGATGTTGTCCAGATGGTGGGCCGCCGGTTGCCGGTACCCCACGCTCCCCGGGTTGCCGTCGGCGCCACGGCGCCCGTCCGATTGCGGAATCGGCGTGGCTGGGCACAGGAAATGAAGTCGGTGGAACCGCCCACGCTCGCCTCCCGTTCTCGGCCAAACGACCGGGCGGAGCTCATCTTTGGCGCGCTGCCGCTCAGGCGCGGTGCTCGCATTCAGGACTTCCGTCCGGGCGACGGCTGCCGCCGGCTCGACCCGGGCGTGCATGCTACTGAGGCCTGGGAGTGGATCTGCGCGGTGGCTGGACCGATGCCGACTTTGCCTCCTGCTCTCCAGCGCACCGTGCTGCGCTACACGGGCGATCACTACCATGAGATCAACCAGGCCATGGTTACTGGCACGGGCTCGCGGCGGGCGATGGCTTGGGCGGAGCAGATGCGGGAGGCGCTGGCGCTGATCCACCTGCCGGTGGCACTGCGCCTCTACCGCTCCTCCTCTCCCCGCTGGTTGCACGAAAAGGGGGAGCACTTCGAGGCTGATCACCTGATCAGCAGCTCACCCGACCCCCGGGTGGCCACGGCGTGGACGCCGGCTATGCCCTATCCGCGCAGGACGCTCTGGGCCATCGACGCGCCCCAGGGAGCCCACGCCATCTGGGGCACGCCCAACAACCGGCACCAGGCGGAGGTGCTGCTGGCTGAGGGCACAAGCTTCTCGGTCCTCGAGGTGCTGCGCAACTGTCGCGGTGACGCCTTGATGCATCTGTCCCTGGCTCAAGGTGAGCAGCGTCGGGAATGAGCGTCCGTGCACCTTGAGCTTGGCGCCTCAGTCAGACGTGAGTGACCTGCTGCGCATGACACTCGGCCCCGAGATCTAAGGCGAGCACGTAACCGAGGACTCCGCCCCTGGTCTGCACTTTGGTGCGGATCGGACACCTGGTGACCACCGGCGCAGAGTCCCTCATCTCCTGGAAAGTAACGTCCTGGTTGCGCTGGCAGTCCTTGACCACGTCCATCACCGAGCCGCGGCCGGGTCGTGGAGCGCGGCGGAAGAATTGTTGGCAGCGTGTCCCATCGCCCGGGGTGCCCGGATACGCCTCCTGCTGCGTGCAGGACTAGACGGCAGCACGGCCTGGCGAGTCCTTGGCCTCCTGACCGGCCATGGGTGCCACGCCGTCTGGCCCGACGACATCGGCCACGACTCGATCGACCCAAGCCGGGTGCTCGGCCACGCCCAGGTCACCGACTCCTACTCGTATGCGCTTGCCCGCGAGACTTTTCCTCATCCGTCCGCCCGTCCCATCCCGACCCTCAACGGGTCGGTCGAAGGACAACCGGTCCAGTACCCGCCTACGGTCCGGAACGGGCTCCTGCGGGGCATCGACAAAGGACGCCCCTCCTTCGGTCACACTCGGACTATCTCCAGTCCCAGCATCCCCTCCAGCAGGTCGAAGTCCAGGTCCTGGGTAACCAGGGGGAGTCCGTGCGCGACAGCCGTGGCCGCGATCCAAAGGTCGTTCACATTGACCCGGCGACCAAGATCGGCAAGGTGGACCCGCAGCCGGGCCCACGCCAGCGCCACGCGCTCCTCCGCGGGCAGGACTTCCATGTCCCGGGCCAAGTCAAGGGTCGCCATTCGTAGGGCACGGGTCTTCAAATCGACCGCTGCCAGCACCCCTGCCTCCAGCTCTGCCAGCGTCACAACCGAGATCGCCGACTCGTCGGGCAACCGCTCAACATCCAGGGCCCGACCTGACTCGTTGGCGATGAAAACGCCGGTGTCCAGGATCCCCTGAGCCGGCCTGGTCACCTGATCGGCCCCAGGTCGTCAGTGGTCCCGCCCGCCAGCTGGGCCAGGTCCGCTCGGAGGCCAGGATCCGCTTGACTGCTGGGCAACCGCCGAATCAGCTCAGCGCGCGGGAACCAGCGCTGCTGACGCCGCCGCAATGGCACCAGCTCTGCCACCGCTCGTCCCCGAACCGTGATGATGACCTCCTCCCCCTCTTCGACGCGCCGCAGGAGCCCGGCTGTGTCGTTGCGCAACTCCCGAGAGGCCACCTGTCCCACCCCAGAAGTGTAGCAGATACGTAGCACACATTGAGTGCTCCCTGGACCAGCTGGTTAGCTCGTCTTTGGCCTTGCCGGTCCTCGGCAACGAGCTTGGGGTCGGCCCCTGCAACACCTCAACGCCGGCCAGACTGAGGCCCGCCATGGGCAGCGACAAGCGAGCCACGACCGGTTGCGGATCGGGGCCGAAGGCTGTCGCCGCAAGCTGATCGGCCGACCCGCGCGACCACTGCGATCAGCGATAGCCCTCCCAGGCACTTCCGGCCCGCACCTGGCCCAGATTGAATCGGGCTCCCTGCGCGTCCGCCGGATTCAGCCACAGCATGGTGTTGAAAACCGATTCCGCCTCCTGCGTCCGCCCAAGGCGCCAGAGGCACAGGCCCATTCCGTGGAGGGATCGCAGGAACGGCCGGTTGTCGACCAGACCCCAGGGAAGCAGGCCGGGGTATCGCCCCGGCAGGGCGAGCTCACCGATCGCCGTGCCCGTCTGGTAGTGGACCAGCGCGCCGGCCGGGTTGTGGTCGAATACCAGGTTCCCGAGGTGGACGTGGGCGTCGATGCAGCGCCGGTCCTGGGCCAGCATCTCTCGGAGCACGTCACGGGCCTCACGGCGGTGGCCGGCTCTGGCCAGCTTGACACTGAGGATGATCCCGTCTTCGGGATCTCTGGGGTCGGATCCCGGAAGTACCTGCTCCATCTCGCACTCCGGCCGTGCTCCGGCCTCGATGATCTCCTCGAAGTCCGCCTCCAGCTCGTCGCCAGACTCGCCCCAGTACTCATTCTCGGGTCTCCACATCCTGATGAACTGAAGCCGCAGGGGATGGGCTCCAAGTTGCTGGATCAGGTGAGCGGCGCGCGCACGCTCGGGCACTGTCCGCAGCGGATATGCCCACCCCTTCACTGCCTTCCCACGGCGGTCCGCAACCGGCTGACGCATTCCCTTCACTCTCGCCCAGCGGCGGTACGCCCCCCAACCAGTGAGGATGACCAACCTGCGCCACCAGCCGTCGCGCGCCTCCATTTTGAGTTGGCATCAAGATGTATGATGCGCTGATGCGGACCACCCTGAACCTTCCCGAGGACCTTCACCGCGTTGCCACATCCATGGCGCGCGACCGCGATCAGAGTCTGAGTCAGATCGTGAGCGAGCTGCTGCGCAAGGCACTCGGCCCCGAGGTTGACGGCGAGCAGGTCGCCCAAGACCCCGCGACCGGGCTGCCTGCGGTCCATCTCGGCCACCCAGTGACCACCGAGATGGTACGGGCCGCTACCGACGAGGAGTGACTCACCTCCTCGACGGCAACGTCCTGGTTGCGCTGGTAGTCGTTGACCATGTCCATCACCCAGCCGCGGCGCAGTGGTGGAGCGCTACGGAAGAGCCGTTCGCGACCTGTCCCATCACCCAGGGCGCCCTGATCCGCCTGCTCATGCGCCAAGGGCTAGACGGCACGACGTCCACGGGGGTCCTCGGGGTGCTGACCGGACATGCCCGTCACACCTTCTGGCCCGATGATGTCGGGTACGACGCGATCGACCTGAGCCGGGTCCTTGGCCACGGCCAGGTCACAGACTTCTACTTGACCGCCCTGGCCCGGCGGCACCAGGCCAGGCTCGCCACCTTTGACCGCGGCCTGGCCAGGGACGCACCCGATGTCGCGACTCTGATCCCGGTCACCTGATCGCGGCAATGGCCCGGGGGTGGATGGCGATGGTTGGTCCGGGATCGCCAGACGCCAGAGGAGCCGCCAACCAGCTCCCGAGGTAGTCCATTCGGGCCGCCGAATCAGGTTCGGCCCTTGAACCAACTGGCGGCGTCTTTTGGTGCCCGTCTCTTGGGAACCGCACCCGTGCCCGGATCCGCCGGCCTCCCAGACCGGCCGTCTTCGCCGCTCCAGCGTCCGGTCCGTCCCTGGCTCGAACTGCTGCCACCTCCAATCGCCGGAGGTGATCACGGTCGCGTCGGCACGCTCTGTTGGTTGCTGATGGTCGGAGGTCCGGGAGGACCCAATTGGTAAAGCCCACCGCCTCATCGATTCCCGCCATCGACCTCGAGCGTGGCCCACCGGTGGTAAGCCAGGATGCCGACTACGACCAGATCTCCACTGGCCACCCGTCGGTCCCTGCGCCGGAGGCGTACCGGGGGGAGCTGGAGCACGCCCCGACCAGAGGCTTGGCCCGCCTCAGGCACGAGCTCCGGCGCGGACCGGCCCGTTGTCGGCGCGCCTATCCCCGCGGCGAGGCATGCTTCGCCCGGCGTCGATCCACATCGCCAAGGAAGTCTCGGAGCCGGTCAAGGTAGGTGTGCTGCTCCTCCAGGAATGCCATGTGCGAGCTCAACTCGAAGATGGCGAGTTCGGCGTGGGGAAGGGCGCGGGCGAGGTCAGCCATGTGCTCCGGGGTCGCCTCGTCGAACCTCCCGCACGTCACCAGGGTGGGCACCGCTATCTTCGGCACCTGGTCGAGCACCTCCCAGTCTTGCAGGGCACCGGTCACCGGGCCGAACTCGCTGGGCCCCCACATCTGCGAGTAGACCTCGCTACCGAGGCCGGCAAAGGTCCTCTCGACGCATTCGGGCCATGGTTCAAGGCGGCAGAGATGGCGGCGATAGAACTCCGCCACCGCTCCCTGGTACTCGGGGCAGCTGTAGAAGCCGGCTTGCTCATGCACGGCCAAAACCGTCTGGACCGCTTCCGGCAGGTCGGCTCGTAACCGCTGGGCATCCGCAACCCAGCGGGACACGCTGGCCGGGGCGCTGCTGAGCACGAGGCCGGCCACGCCGCCAGGTGATCCGAGCATGTACCGCATGGCCAGCATCCCGCCCCAGGAGTTGCCGAAGATGACCACGTCGGTCAAGCCCAGCGAGCTGCGGACCACCTCCAGCTCATCGAGGAAGCGATCGACCGTCCACTGGGGCTTGCTGCCGTGGGTTGCGGAGCGACCGCAGCCCAGCTGGTCATAGAAGATGACCGGGCGCTGGTCCACGAGTTCGGCGAGTGGCTCCAAGTAGTCGTGGGGCATGCCTGGCCCGCCATGCAGGCAGAGCAGGGGGATACCCGGACCATCGGCATCGTGGCGTTGAAACCAGACCGCACCATCGGGTACGTCGACCGTGCCCTCGACGACCCGCCTCACGGGAGTCTCCATCGGGGCCGCCGTTCAGCGTCCAGGGAGCGCCGCTGCTGGGCTCTCCCGCCCACAGTCGTTGGTGGGCGACAGTGGCCGCCATCGCCAGACGGCCTGCGCCGGGGCAGGTCAGGGCCCAGGCCACGCCGTGGGCCGAAATCCCAGATGGTGCGGAGCCTGAAACATGGCTGGAGCACTGGCGGGGCGGCAGCGGCGGCCCACCATCCGAGCGGCTCGACAGGTAGCGGGTCACGTCCGGATAGCCCGGGAGGGTGGCATACGAGCAGCGCTCCGTCGGCCCTGTGGATGGCGCGCGGCGCCAGCGATGTACCGGAATCGGATGAGCTCCGCGTCATCCGCGCTGATCCCCTGGGCGCGCGGTGCGAGCCTTGGCGGCCGACTCCCGCCTTCGAACCCTCAGCCTCCGGCTGAGCTCAAATGCCCGACGATCCGGCCCGGGATGCCCGTCCGAGGGGGAACGGGTCACCAGCTGACGCGCCACACCCGCCACATCGCCTGCGGGTCCGAGAGGGGATCGCCGTGGACCAGGACAAAGTCCGCGGGACCACCCTCGTAGAGCCGTCCCGCCTCCGGTTCAGCAAGGAGCTGTCCCCCATTGCAAGTTGCCGCCTGGATGGCATCGAACGGCGGTAAGCCCGCATCCACCAGGCACTCGATCTCCCACGCCAGCTGATTGGCCCGCAGTGAGCCGCCCCCGAAGTCGGTGCCGGTCGCGATCAGGACGCCGGCCCGGTGTGCCAGGCGGACCGAGTGTCGGGCCTGCTCCTGGCGTGTGGCGATGGCCGCCATGCCCTCGGCCGAGGTGAAGCGCGGCTGGGAGGTGGTGGTAGCAAATGTCTTCCATGACTCCAGCACCGCCAGGGTCGACACCAGGGCCACCCCCTGAGCGGCCATCAGTTGGACCACGTCCTCGTCAAGTTGGAAGCCGTGCTCGATGGCGGCCACGCCGCCCTCGACAGCCGCCCGGGCACCATCGACGGTGGTCGAATGGGCGGTCACCTTGGCTCCCCGAGCCGCCGCGGCGGTCACCAGGCGGCGGACCTCCGAGGAGGAGAACGGTGCTCCATCCCGATCCGGGCCGTCCATGTACAGCTTGATCAGATCGGCCCCCTGGTCGAGCTGCCGCTCCCCGGCCGCCACCAGCTGATCGCCGTCATCCACCTCCACGGACCCGCCATCGGGCAGGGTGTCGCGCTTCATGATCCAGCTCCCCGCCGCGCGCACATGGGGATACCCCGGGCGCCCGCGCCAGGAGTCGCGCACCCTGAGGGAGACCGCGCGGCCATCCCGGGCCGGCGCTCCGACATCGCGGGCCCAGCGGACCCCCGCCTGCCGCAGCAGCCGGGCGTTGTCCTCGGCCGTCTGGATCAGCTGCTCCACCCGGTCTTGGGTGTGGCCGATCCAGTGGGAGCCACCAGGCAGCGTCAGGTGGCTGTGAGCGTCCACCATCCCGGCGACTGCGGTAGTCCCCCCCGCATCGATCAGCTCCACGTGCCCTCCGGGGTCCTCCTCGGAGTCGACCGGGCGAATCCAGCGGATCCGCTCGCCCTCAACCAGGATGCTGAAGCCCGGGGAGAGGGCGCGCGACTCCGGGTCGATCAGAGCCAGGTCCCGGTAGAGCGTGCTCCTCACCCGGCCGATCATACGAGGGCGCGCGGACGCCGGACCGCGCACACCCCTCAGCTGCCCAGGGGCAGACGCCCACCCGACTGAGCCTCCGGCTCCCTCGGGGCAGCTCCGGACGCGCCCGCTGTCCGATCCCTGCCGCCGGCTCGGACTGACCGGCAACGCGGCCTGGGCCAGCTAACATTGGGCGTTGGTTGGCCGTCGGCTCAGGACGGAGGCAGGTGTTCCTCCGTCGACCAGGGAGGAACACAATGCCCAATGGAGATGACCTCACCGCCGCCTTCAAGTGGCGCTTCATCGGACCTCCCCGGGGCGGCCGTTCAGTCGCAGTGGCGGGAGATCCCAGTGATCCCGCCGTCTTTTATTTCGGCGCCTGCGGTGGCGGCGTGTGGAAGACCAACGACGCCGGTACCACCTGGAGGAACGTCACCGACGGACAGCTGGGCTCGGTCGCGGTGGGCGCTCTCGCCGTCTGCGCGTCGGATCCCCAGGTCATCTACGTGGGCACCGGGGAGGCCTGCCCGCGCAACGACGTGATTCAGGGCGACGGGGTCTACCGGTCCACCGATGGTGGCCGCAGCTGGGAGCACTGCGGCCTCAGCGACACCCTCCAGATCTCGCGCATCCGGGTTTCCCCCCGCGACCCCGATCTGGTCTACGTGGCAGCCCTGGGGGACATCTTCGGCCCCTCCTCGGCCCGCGGCATCTACCGGTCTCGCGACGGGGGCCGCAGCTGGGAGCACGTGCTCGCCGGCAGCGAGCAGGCCGGCGCCGCCGATCTGTGGATGGACCCGGGCAACCCACGGGTGCTCTTCGCCACCCTCTGGGAGGCCAGGCGCGAGCCGTGGCACTTCAGCAGCGGTGGCGAGGGCAGCCGGCTCCTGCGTTCCAGAGACGGCGGGGACACCTGGACCGACCTCAGCGAGCGGCCGGGCCTGCCCCGGTCCCTGCGGGGTCGGATGGGGGTGGCCTCGGCACCCGCGCGTCCCGATCGCGTCTGGGCCGTGATCGAGGCGGCCGATCGCGAGGGAGGGTTGTTCAGAAGTGAGAACGGCGGCGAGAGCTGGGACCGCATCTCCGATGACCGGTCGCTGCTGGGGCGCCCCTGGTACTACAGCCACATCGTGCCTGATCCCCAGGACCCCGAGACGCTCTACGCCTTGAACTACACCTTCGTGCGCTCCACCGACGGGGGCAAGAGCTGGAGCCAGATCGGGGACCCCCACGGCGACAATCACGACCTCTGGATCGACCCCAAGAACCCCCGTCGGATGATCGAGGCCAACGACGGCGGGGCCTGCGTGTCCCTGAACGGCGGCGAGACCTTCTCCACCATCTACAACCAGCCGACCGCGGCCATCTACAAGCTCGCGATCGACGACCACTTCCCCTACCGGGTCTACGGGACCCAGCAGGACAACTCCGCGATCCGGGTGCCCAGCCGCTCCATGTGGGGGGCGATCCTGCGGGACCAGTGCGAGGAGGTGGGGCACTCCGAGAGCGGCTACATCGCGGTCGACCCAAGGAACGACAACATCGTCTACTCAGGAGCGGTGGGCAGCTCCGGTGGCGGTGGGGCCCCGCTCCTGCGCCACGACCATCGCTCGGGACAGACCGGGCTCGTAACCATCTGGCCGGAGTGGACCTACGCTGAGGATCCCAGCACCTTCCGGCACCGCTTCGCCTGGACGTACCCGATCGTGCTTTCCCGGCACGACCCCTCGGTGCTGTACGCCGCCGGGGAGTGCGTGTTTTTGAGCCGGGATGAGGGCCGCAGCTGGGCAGCGATCAGCCCGGATCTGAGCCGCAACGATCCTTCCAAGTTGCGGGCCTCGGGTGGCCCGATCACCAAGGACACCTCGGGAGCCGAGGTCTACTGCACCGCCTCGGTGTTGGCCGAGTCACCCCACGACCCCAATGTCCTCTGGGTGGGGACCGACGACGGCCTCCTCCACCGCACCCTGGATCGCGGGAACAGCTGGCAGCGGCTGGAGCTCCCTGGCCTTCCCGACTGGTCCTGGATCTCCGGGATCGAGGTGTCCGCCCACGACCCGCAGGTGGTGATGGTGTCGGCCCATCGCTACCGCCTCCAGGATCGCACCCCCTACGTCTTTCGCACCACCGACGGCGGGAGCAGCTGGGCGCAGATCACGAAGGGGATCGCGAGCGGCGACTTCGTCCGGGTGGTGCGCAGTAACCCCGAGCAACCGCAGACCTGGTATGCGGGAACCGAGCATGGGCCGTACTGCACATTCGATGAGGGCGAACACTGGCAGCCGCTGTTCCTCAATCTGCCCCCGGTCCCGGTGTACGACCTCGCCCTGAAACACGGGGAGCTGGTGGCTGGCACGCATGGTCGTGGCTTCTGGGTGCTGGACGATGTCCGGCTGGTCGGGCCGGCCGCGGCCCAGGCCGGAACGCAGTCCCCACAGCTGCTCGTCCCCTCCGCGGTCCACCGGTACTTCACCGGACAGAGCGCCGTGCCCAGCGAACGGGGCACCAAGTACCCGGGACGGGCCATCGCTGTGGTCGAGAGTGATCCCCAGGGTGGGCTGCGCGAGGTGATCCTGGACGCGGGCTACAACCCGCCCGACGGGGTCGTGGTCCGCTATCACCTCCCTGAGGACCTAGACCCGAAGGAGGTGGAGCTGCGGATCTTCGATCTCCAGGGACAGGAGCTGCGCCGGTTTCGGGGCAAGGGGCAGGTGAAGCTGGGCGCGGAACCGCCAGCCGCGCCCACCGAGGAGGATGACCTGAACCCCGCCGTGCTCGAGACATCCGCGGGCTGGCACCGGCACGTCTGGAACCTCTGCACCAAGGGAGCGTTTTTGGAGAATCGGACTCTCCGGACCATGGTCTCCCACAGCGAGACGGGGCTCGACGGGCCCCGAGTCCCACCCGGCCGCTATCGCGTGGAACTCCACTGCCATGGCCAAGTGGTGGGCGCCGAATTGACCCTCGTTCCAGATCCCAACCTGGATCTTGCGCCGGACGCGTACCAGGAGCAGTACGAGCTCCTGCTCCAGGTGCGCGAGCACCAGGTCGCGGTCAACCGGGCGCTGCGCCGCTGCCGCCACCTCCGCGACGGGCTGGCGGCATGGGAGACCCGCGCGGATGGCAGCGACGCGCTCCGGGCCGAGGTCAGCGATCTGCGCCAGGAGCTCGGCCGAATGGAGTCGGTCCTCACCCAGCCGGGGTGGCGTGGGGAGATGGATGAGATGGAGCTGGCAGCGGGTCTGGACGGGCGTCTGTTCACCCTCCAGCAGGCCCTCGACCGCTCCGACGCGGCCCCCACCAGCCAGGCGCGGGAGATGGCGGCGCTGCTCTTCCAGAGAGCGGGGCAGGCGGTCGACGAGCTGGACCAGCTGATTCGCGCACGGCTGACGGCGGTTAACCAGACGATCAGCGCCGAGGGCCTGGTGCCGGTTACCGAGGCCTAGCTGCCGGGGGCGGTGCCCCCTCGCAGCTGGGCCTCGGCCCTCAGGTGGTCAGGCCCCGGAGCGAGCGGCCACCCGGGGCCGGGCGATCCTCCACTCCCGGCCTGCCAGCAACACGCTGGCGACGCACAGCGCGGCGGCCACCACCACCACCCACCGCTCGAACGAGCCGTTGCCGTGGTCGGGGTCGACCCGGAAGACGAGCTCGATCCAGTTCTGCCAGACGAGAGTTATCACCGCCAAAAAGAGCGTCACCAGGGCGGCGGCCGACTCCACCCAAAACCGGATGTGCAGCTTGGACTTCACGCTGTCTCCTTCATCACTGAACCGGGCTGTGCCAGGTGATCGTAGCAAGGAGAAGGGGGCGACAACGCCCCGCGGGCACAGGTCCCATGCGGCGCCGGCCCGAGGGCCGGCTGCCAGTGGCCGGCTCAGAGCGAGCACGGGGGGCCAACAAAAGTAAGCGCCTTCCCGTGGGCGGGGCAGGATCGAGAATGGTCCCCAGTGGGGGAAGGTGCTGGCATCTTCCTCCGATCGACCGTGCAGCCTCATCGAAGCGACGCCGAGGCGCACCAGCCGGGCGCGACTGAGCTTCAGGCGCCTTCGAGGGCGGACCAGATTCTGTCGACCAGCTCCCTCAGGACGGGGCGCGGAGTCGCAAAGTTGAGGCGCACGTGTCCCGACCCTGCGGGGCCGAAGTCCAGCCCCGGGGACAGAGCCACCCGCGCGTGCTCCCGCAGCCAGATGGCCGGTTCGGTGGGGAGATCGCACGAGCGCAGATCCAGCCAGGCCAGGTAGGTGGCCTCCGGCACCCGCAGGGATGTCCGCCCCAGGTGTTCGTGGGCTTCCCCCGCCAACAGATCGCGATTGGCGGCGAGCAGGCTCAGCACCTCCTCCAGCCAGGCTTGCCCGTGTTGCCAGGCGGCCAGGGCGGCGACCATGCCGAGCACTGACACGCTGCCCCGGGCATGGGCAGGGAAGCGGGAAAACCGATCTCTGAGCTGCTCCGACCCAAAGCCGACGACTGCACAGCGGAGGCCGGCCAAATTGAAGGCCTTGCTGGCCGACGAGAGGATGATCGAGCGCGCCATGGCCGCCGGGCCAAGGGCGGCGAAGGAGAGATGGGTCGAGCCCGCAAGGGTGAGGTCGGCGTGAATCTCATCACTCACCACCAGGAGATCGAACTCCTCGGCGATCTCCCGGATCCCCTCCAGCTCCACGCGGTCAAAGTTGCGGCCGGTGGGATTGTGCGGATTGCAGAGCAAAAGGATGCAGGGCCTGGCCGACCGGACCTGCTCGCGGAGCCGGTCTAGGTCGATCTCGAAGCGGGACGGCTGAGCGGAGAGCTCACAAGTGACGGCAACCCGCCCGGTCTCCTGGACGGCGCTGAAGAAGGGCGGGTAGGCGGGAGTGAGAAAGGCGATCCCGTCCCCCTCCTCACTGAAGGCGAGCAGGGATAGGTAGATCGCCTGAACCACATCGGACACGACCAGAACCAGCTCCGGGTCGAGGGGCACCTCGTGCCGGTGGGCGGCCCGGTCGGCGAATGCCCGGCGCACCGCGAACTCCAGCTCCGGGTCAGGATATCCGAGGTCGTCCCGGTCGATGAGCTCCGTCATAGCGGCCCTCACCGCCTCGGCGATGGGAAAGTCCATGTCGGCAACCCACCCCGCCAGGGCTGCCGAGCCCTCCCGATGCCACTTGACCCCGCTCCGTCGCTCAAGATCGGATCTGGAGTAGCGCTCCAGATCCCTGCCTGTGGTCAACAGCGTCTCAAAGCGTACACACCGCCCCCGCGCTCCTGCCCCCTACTTCCCCATCGAGAGCAAGGTTAGCGGTTCTGGGGACCGCGGCGTCCCCCCGCACCACGCCCCACGGGCCCGGCCCCGGGCGAATCGCCATTGGGTCACTCAGGTCGGCCTCCCCCTCTGGTGGTGACCCGGCCCCTGACCCACCAGACCGCCGCGCGGACAAGGACCAGACCGACCAGCACCAGCGCCACCACGGCGCCCGCGAGGAGATAGGGCGTCGAGGGCATTCCCGGCATGGGCATGGGCATGGGCTCAGCCTCTCTTCCCAGCCGCCGGAGGGCCGGAAGCCCCGCCAATCAGGAGTGCGCCGGCGGCCGGACTGGCGGACCCCCGATGGCCGCCGTGCGATGGTGGTTCGATTCCCGGGCGCGTCAGCGCTGACCTGATTCGCCCGGACCGCAGGGCGAAGGGAACGCAGGCCACCACGAACAGCGCTCCGGGCACCGCCAACACCACCCCCGGGGCGACCAGGGCGACCAGCGCCCCCCACCCGACACTCGCCAGCCCCATGGCCCCGGTCGTCAGCGACAGCTGGACACTGGCGACGCGGCCCCGAAGAGGGTCCACGGTACGACCCTGATTGGCGGAGTAGATCGCAGCCATGAAGACCGCCTGGGCGCCACCCGCCAGCGCCGCCGACAGGATCGCCACCCAGAGGACCGGGATCAGGCCCAGAGATATCAGTGGCAGCCCACTCAGGACGCCCGACCCGACCAGGGTGGGCACGGTGGCGACCCGTCCCCCGAGCCACATCAGCAGGAGGGGACCGAACACGGAACCCAGCCCGAAGCTGGTCAGCAGCACCCCGTAGGCGGTCGCGTCACCGTGCAGGTTGGCGGTGGCCACCGCCGGCAATATCCCCACGCTCGCCATGGTGAGGCTGCAATGCAGGCCCACCCAGAGCAGCAGGGTTCCCAGCGGCTGTTGGTGGCGCACGTAGGAAACCCCTTCCCGGATGGGCCCGAGGATGCCCTGTGATGTTGCGCCGCCAGCCGGGGCCTGGACCTGGTGGCGCAGCCGCCACACCAGCCCCAGCGCCACCAAGTAGAAGCCGGCGCATACCCCGAACGCCGCGGCCGCACCCACCGCCGCCAGCGCCACCGTCGCCAGCGCGGGGCCAGTCAGCTCCGCCCCCTGCTGGGCGATCCGGGTTGCCATGCTGGCGTTGAGGAGCCTCCGCGGCCCCACCAGGCCGGGGATCATCGCCTGCCAGGCGGGGCCCTGCACCGAGTTGCCGATACCGATCAGCGCCGTGAGTCCGAGCAGAGACCCCAGACCCAACTGCCCCGACAGCACCAGGACCGCCCCCAGAGCGCAGGCGAGCGCGTTGATGAACTGACCGGTGGCCGCCATGCGGGCCCGGTTGCGCCGGTCCGCCACCCCCCCGGCGAGCAGGCCGAAGAACATCGAGGGGACCAGCAGCAGCATGCTCACCAGGCTCGGCCACAGGGACGAGTGATCGCCCAGGCGGTACGCCTCCCAGCCCGCCACCAGGAGCACCGCAAAGCGGCCGGAATTGCCGCTCAGGACCGCCAGCCAGAGCTGGCGGAACGCCCCAACCTCGAAGGCGACATACATCCCGGGCCAGGCCCGCCCCGGCCTCCGGTCGCTCGGCCCCGATCCCCCGCTCATCACGACCGTACCCCGCTCTCCGAACGGCGGAGCGGCGGGGTACCAGCCTCCGGAGCCTCCCATGCGCTCATCGCTGGACGCTGCCCATGTTCGGATCGGGAATCGGTGGCCGTCACAGAGATCATCGACGCCACGCACGGGCCGACGGCCCGGGAATCGCAGTCTTCAACGTCGACAAACCCCCTCAGAGAGGAACTCCGACCAGATGCGCGAGGAAGCTCGGCAACGTCCCCAGCAGACCGACAACGAAGCTCAATATATGGCGCCGCTGAAGGACTGCACAAGGGTGCCCCGGCCCCTTGCCGGTTCCCGCCACGCGTGGGGAGCCGCCGGGCATCGACGACCGCCCGAGCGGTTGACACCGACCTCATCCCCCTGCTCGTGTCAGTGGAGGCGGTAGGCCGCGCGATGGCTCCGCGCTCCCCGGTCGCGCCATCCAAAGGGGCAGCCGGCGCCCACGGGGCTGGCCGACGTTGTCGGCATCGCGCACCCGCAGATCTCCGCCGACAGATCCTCACGCGAACTGGGCGAGCAACTCCCGCTCGCGGCCCGGCTCCAGTCCGACGGGGAGCGACCTTGGATTAGCCAGTTCATGCTGGTGGGTCTGGACCACGGTCTCGGCCAGCGCCCGCGGCGTTAGGCCGGCCCCGAGCGCACGGCTGGGGTCGGCGGCCCCGACATTGAGTCCGGAGCCATCCCCGCCCCAGAGGGGCAGCTCCCTGGAGGTCAACCCGGCGGCGATGAGGGCAGCTGGCTCCATCCACACCAGCTCACAGTCGGGCGGACCCACCACCTCCAGCAGGAGCGCAAGGAAGTCGCCGAAGGAGAACGGCGGGGCCGGCCAGCAGGTGTGGAAGCTGCCACCCGCGCCGCGATGGCTCAATAGCACCACGAACCGGGCGAGATCGCGCGCATCGATGACCTGCAACGGACTGCCGGCTGGTCCTGGAGCCAGGATCCGGCCACCACGGGCCACCCGCTCCACCCACCACGTGAACCGTCCGGTGTGATCCCACGGCCCCACCACGTAGGTGGGACGGACCACACATACCGGGGCACTGCCGCGGCCCTCCACCCCATTGGCGCCGCCGCCGAACTCCCGATGGGCCGCCAGCTCACACAGCGCCTTGAGCCCCCCGTAGGTCTCGTCGGTCAAGTCCTGGGTACCCGGGTCGGCCAGCTCGCGCAGCGGGGCATCCTCACCATAGCCGTAGGTCACGTCGTCAGAGTAGGCGGACACCGAGGATATCTGCAGGTAGGTGCCGCCCCGGCCTCCCAGGGCCGACGCCAGCCTCGCGACCTGCCGCGGGAAGTACGCCGAGCAGTCAACGGTGGCGTCCCACTCGCCAACCTCCAGCGCAGCCAGGTCATGGTCGCGATCGCCCAGCCGATGCTCAGCCTGAGGAAAGAGACCCGGGTTGGTGCGCCCACGGTGGAACAGGGTCACTTCGTCACCCGCCTCCATCGCAGCCTCGACGATGTGGCGGCCGACGAACTGAGTGCCGCCAATCACGAGCATCCGCACCGGCCGAGTGTAGCGGCACCGGCCCGTGCGGGCCCGAGCCTCCATCCCACACCTATATATATGTGAGGGCGAGACGGGCCACCCACGCGGTGTGCTTGCCCCAAATGCGTCCTTCGAATTCGGTTAGGCTGGGCTGGGCGCGACTCAGCGGTGCGCTCCCCGCCACTGGCCGGCCCTCGGAACTGAGATTCGTCGATTCCGGCCAGCGGCTGGCTGGCGTGCCCAGGAGGAGACTGTGATGACCGACCAGAGGTCTGGACGTGCCGCCACGCACCGCGGCCGGAGCTGGATAGTTCTGTGGCAGGATGCCAAGGGGTCGGTCACGGTGCAGGGCCACAAGCGGGTCTTCGTGGGGATGGTACTGGATGCCGACAGCGGTCTCATCCTTGGCAGCGGGGTCGGTCCCGATGCCCGGACAGTGATCTTCTCAGGCCTGCGGGACGCGGTCTCCCAGTCGGAGCCCCCCGCCACGATCGTGTGCCAACCCGGTGGGGCCGCTCAGGTGGAGTCGGTCGTCGACGAACTGGGATTGGGATGCCTGGTGGTGGCCGCCGACCTCCCGGCGGAAGCCGAGGAGATCCTGGACACCATGCTGGCTGACCTCAGCGGATACCGTGCCAGCCACGAGCCGCCATCCGCGCAGACCTGGCGCGCGCTGATGGAGGCGGCCGTCGACTACTGCGAGGTCAAGCCGTGGGTACGGATCCCGGACACCATCGCTCTTCCGATGGAGCTGGCGATAGGGAAGCGGCGGGTCAGGTATCGCGGAGTGGTGCTCGGGCAGGCCCAGGTCGAGTTCGGGCTCTGGCTGGTGCCCGACGGTTCCCCCCCGATCTCGCAGCTCGCGGGCACATCGACTCTGCCCGCGGGCTCCCTGGGAATGACCCTGATGGCGAGCCCCGACTCTGCGGTTCTCACCCGCCGGGCGCACCGGTTCGGCTGGCCCCCAAAGACAGACCGCATCCCGTTCTTCTTCACCGCCCACGAGTCTGGCGGGGGGGAGCCCAGCCAGGAGCAGGCGGACCACCTGCTCTTGGCGATGGCGGCGGTCCAAGCCTTCGACAGAGCCGATCATCGCTCCCGCCTCATGGGGTCACTCAAGGGCCGAGTGCGCCTTCCCGATGACAGGTTCGGCAGCTTCAGGCTGGCCCCGGCCGAGAAGATCTTGGAGGACACGGCCGGCAGAGATCCGTGGGCCGTGCCCGCGGCGCCCGGTCCGGTCTCCCTCGATGTGCACTCCGGGGTGCTGCGGAATGACCTATTGCCCCAGGGAGCGACCGTCAATGTGGGAGCGGTGGCCTGGGATGAGGTCCCCCGCCTGCGCGCCCAGGCGGAGCTGCAGGAGGATTCCCCTGTTCCCCAGAGGATGACTGAAGGCGGCCTGCCGGTGGTCGCGATCGCCTGCGGGGCCGCCTCAGGGCGCAGGTTGGCGCGCCGCCTGCGGGAGGAAGAGCCCCTCGGGCTCATCGCGATGGAAGGAGACGATGAGGTGGTTCTGGTCCTGCTCTGCCGCCAACAGATCTACGGCCTCATCACGATGCCCGCGGCCGCCCCGGAGACCGCCAGATTCCGGTCGCGACTCGCGTCCAGCGGCGGCGACCACGCCCTCCTCGTCGCGAGCTTCGCCGGCCCGCGTCCCAGCCGCATCTTCGGACTGTTCGAGTGCCACCTGGATTCTCCTGCCCCTCCACGGGGGCGGAGGCCGCTCCCTAAACGCCCCAAGCCCGGGCGGCGGCGTTGACGTGAGCCGCCATCCCGGGCGAGCCATGGGCCACGCCCTGCGCTCGTGGGGCGACCCTGGAACCCGCCCCGGTCAATCCTGGGGAACCTTGGTCGAGTGGCCGGGGGGAGTCGCACCCCCCGGCTCTCTCAGATCCCCAGATGAAACTCTCGCTTCACGGGGCTCCTGCTACCCAGCCAATGGCCACGCACCGTGTCCCCAATGGACGAAGAGGGTTGGGTCCCGTCTCGCGACGGTAGCCAGAAACCTCCGCGCCCGTTCCGGGTGCCTGCGTAACTTCTTGTACTTCCGCAGCCCGCTTTCCGCACATCAGGGAGGGGTTTCAGCTCCCCCACCTTAGGGTTCAGGCGTAGCAGGCTGAGGGGACGGCGAGGAGCTCGAGGAGCTGTTGCTGGAGGATGGTGAGCTCTGGCGGGAAGGTCTGGACCAGGTTCCCGGCGGCGTCGGTAAGGCGGTGCCGGGCTACGCCGGTGAAGACCTGGATGATGCGCTCAGCGCTGGGAGCAAGGGTGCTGCGGTCCTCTGGGTACAGAGGTAGGCTGGGCAGGTCGCGGCGAGCCATCTCGCGGCGGATCTGCAACTC
>JAJYWT010000139.1 GCA_021791345.1 bacterium | reverse complement strand
GATGACCGCGGCGAGCCAGAACGTGGGAGCCAGCACCATCGGCACCAGCAGCACCCCCGTGACCGCGCGGACCACCACGATCGCGGTGACGGTCCCGAACCGGTTGCCGATCCCGGCAGCGGACAGGGTGGAGACCAGCGAGCCCAAGTTCACGACCGCGAACAGCAGCCCGATCTCCGCCGGGGTTGCCCCGTAGCGCAGGTAGAGCCAGTAGCTGACAAAGGGGCCGAACATCCCGATCGCGAACCCGTTCACCCCGTTGGTGACCCAGAACCGCCAGAGTACCGGCCAGGACTTGCGGGGCCAGCGGATCCGGTTGCGACCGTGAGCCGGGGCCCGAACGCGGCGCGCCTCGTGCAGCCCGATCGCCATCAGGCCCGCGACCGCCGCCAGCACCGCGGCCGCGAGGAAGGCGGGGCGGTAGACCGCAGTCGCGGAGGCCGGGGTCAGGTGGCCGTGGGTCTGGGCCAGCGCCGCCAGCAGACCACCGCAGAGCGCGCCCAGCGAGGAGGCGAAGCCGATTCGGCCGAAGGCGGCGGTGCGGGCCGACCCCGGCGCGCTCTCAGCCACCAGCGCCGACTCAGCGGGCTGATACGGGCCGACGCTGCCGCCTCCCGCCCCGGCACCCCGGCCGAAGGTCCCCAGGGCAGCGAACACGAAGAGGACGACCGGGGATCGGTCAAAGGCATAGACGGCGGCCGCCAACGCTGCCAGCATCGGGATCGAGACCAGGAAGAGCTTGCGGCCCCAGCGATCCGACATCAGCCCGATCACTGCGGCCATCACCGCCGACACCACGGTGACGCAGAGAAACAGCACTCCCAGCTGAACTGCCGAGAAGCCCTCGGCGGCCAGGTAGAGGGCCGTGACCACCCCCGCGATCCCTCTGGCGGCACTCATGCTGATCCGGGCCAAGAGGACGATTCGCAGGTTCGAGTCGATCCAGGTGGGCCACAGCCAGCGCAGGCCGCGCCTGGTGGTCGCCCACAGCCGCTCAGCCACGGCTGCCCCGCTCGGACCACCAACCGCGCCGGCTCGCGGTCAGGGCACATCCTCGCGAAGCAGCTCCGCGAGCCGCTCTAGGCCGTCCAGCGCCCGCAGCACCGAGGAACGCTCGTCGGGCTTAAGCCTTGCCAGCGCCGCCTCGAGGCGGCGGGCCCGCTCTGAGCGCAAGCGCTGGTGCAGGCGCTGTCCCTGGGGGGTCGCGGCCACCAGCGAGGCACGCCCATCGGTCTGGTCCCCCCCGCGCTCCACCACCCCCGCGCTGGTGAGCCGGCTCAACATGCGCGAAAGCATGGTCGGGTTCAGGTGTTCCCGAAGCGCCAGCTCGGAGGGACGCAGCGGCCCGCAGTTGACCACCACCGCCAGCGCCGAGAACTCGGAAGGGGTGAGCCCGCCGGGCACCTCAACGCTGCGCAGCCCCCGCCCCAGCCGCAGGATCGCGGCGCGGAGCCGAGCCGCCTCCCGAAGGCCAACGCCCTCCTGGACCTCAGGAGCGGTTCGGGGCTGCGTCGGAGTCCGGCCGGGCACGCCTCATTATTGCTTATCGGCAGTCAATTATGTCGGCTGGCCTCCGCCAGCTCCCGCCGCAGCGACACGGCCAGTTCGACGGCGTCGGTGACGACCCCAGAGAGCCGTGGCTCCTGCAGGAAGCGGCGCAGCTGGTGGCGGGAGTTGACCGTCCACGCGAACACCGTGAGCCCGGCCGCGGTGGCGGCCGCGAGCGCCCGGCTCTTGACCCGGCGGTGATGGAGCACCAAGTGCTCGGCCCGGCAGTCAGCGGCCCGGCGCAGGGCCAGCGATAACGGCTCCCGGGCGGGGACGATCAGCCCGAGCCGGACTGAAGCAGAGATCCGCCGCAGCTCACGAAGTACCTCCATCTCGAACGACGTGATCAGCAGCCGCTCGGGCTCTAACCCGGCGAGGATCTCCAGCGCCGCCGCCTCATAGCCGGGTTCCTTGATCTCGACGTCCAGGCTGAGGTTCGGCGGAAGCGCGGACACGACCTCCTCGAGCAGGTCCGGCCGGTAGCCCAAGCCGGCCGTGAGGGCCTCCAGTTCGGTGAGCTCGACCGGTCGCCCGGAGACCACCCGGTCATGCATCAGGATCAGCCTGGCGTCGCCGGTGGCTCGGACGTCGCACTCCACCATGTCCGCGCCCAGGGAGGCGGCGCGCCGGATCGCCGCGATTGAATTCTCGCGCTCCGGACCGCGCCCACCCCGGTGGGCGATGACCAGGAGCGAGTCTCCCGCGGTCGGCGTCAGCGCCTCGTCCTCCCATGCCTCACGATAGGCGCACTTCCTGCGCAGGCAGTGCCTGCAACCTCATAAGCCAAGGAGATTCCCGATGGACCTCACCCACCTCGCCATTCCCGTGTGGGATCTCATCCTGCGCTCTGTGGCCATATATCTCGTGCTCATGATCGCCCTGCGCCTGTTCGGCAAACGCGAGCTGGGCCAGATGACCATCTTCGACCTGGTGCTGGTGCTCCTGGTCGCCAACGCGGTCCAGCCCGCGATGACCGGGCCGGACAGCTCCCTCCTGGGCGGCTTCATCATCATCGCCACCCTGTTCATTCTCAACTGGACGGTGAACTGGTGCCGGATCCGCAGCCCGCGCTTCCGCCACCTGTTGGAGTCGCCGCCCCGGGTGCTGGCCGCCGACGGCAGCTGGATCCCTGGAGCCCTGGCCAAGGAGGGCGTCGACCAGGAAGAGGCCGAGATGGCCCTTCGCGAACACGGAGTGAGCGGCGTCAGGGACTCCGAGCTGGTGGAGATGGAGAGCGACGGGAGCATCAGCGTGGTGCCCAAGCAGGAGCCGGGGCGGGTCCGCCCGAGGCGGCGGCTGCGGGTGGTGAAGCGGCCCTGAGGCAGCTCAGTCGGGCAGGGTTCCGGTCAGGGAGGCGACTCTGAGGATGTCGCGCACATCGTGCCGGCGGGGCGCCAGGTTGAGGAGCTGGCGATAGACCACGATGGCATCCTCGTCGGCCCCTCTCACCCTGAGAAGCCGGGCCAGGAACTCCAGCCAGGTCGGGGCCAATCGGGCATCGCGCTGCTCGAGGGCCATCCCGGCAAGCTGCCAGCAGGCCGCCTCGCAGGGGGGTGCGGCGAGCACCGCGGTCGTGAAGCATAGCGCCGCCAGATCCGCGTCCTTGGCCTGGCGGCAGGCCTCTCCCGCCCGGCAGGCCAGGTCCGCCGACACCTCTCCGGGGAAGGCCTCCGTGACCCGGAGTGCCAGCGCCGCGGCATCGGCCAGCCGCTTGGCATCCAGGAGCTCACCCATGGTGACGGAGGCAGATGGCAGATCCGACGGCGCGGTCTGCTCCGCCGCTGCCCGGACCGCCTGCCGCGAGAGGCCGCGGTCCGACACCGCGCGCCGCTGCTGATGCACCTGCTCGACGATCGCATCAACCACGGCGGGCAGCTCGGCCTGCCGTTGCTGCAACCGCCGCTCCCGTTCCTCAGACGCCTTGGGCGAGAGCCGCACCGACCAGCCGTGGTTCGGCCGCGGCCGCGCCGTGGGGGCCCCCGCCCCCACCAGAGCCGGGACCGCGCTGGGGGCGACGGCGGTCGCCTCTACGGCGATCAACGGGCCCGAGTCGGGGGAGGGGGGAACGGAGTCCGGCAGGGGCGCGGGCGGAGGCTCCGGTTCCGCGGGCTCCCGGGCCGCTGGGTCGAAGCCCCACAGGGCCACCTCCTCCTCTTCCGAACCACTCCGGTCGACCATCGGGCGGCTGGAGATCGAGGGCTCGGGGTGAGAGACCTTCAGGGACTCACCTTCCCCCTTCGCCGACCCCGGGGGGCCGGGGCGCGTCCCAGCCGGAGGAATCGGTGGGGGATCGTCCTTTCTCGCCTCACCCGGCCCCGCGAACGTAGGGCCGGAAGGAGGCGCCGATGACGAGCTCTGCTGCGCCGGCATCGGAGGATCGGCGGAGGCTGGGGCACCGGGGGGCTCGTCCTTGGCCTCGGAGGCCGGGGCCGCCTGGGCCTTCGGGGGTTCCACCTTGGCGGCCTGGCCCGCGGTCATCGTCGACGACTGCGGCCTCTGCCCCTTTCCAGGGGGTGCCACCGCCGGTAGAGGGGCGGACCGGGTATCCCCAGGGACGTCGTTGGTCGGCGTCGAGGCCGCCATGGGGCGACCGGTTCCCGGAGCGGG
>JAJYWT010000218.1 GCA_021791345.1 bacterium | reverse complement strand
GGTCTGGCGATGAATGTGGCCGATCTCCAGGGCATGGTGGCGGGGTTGAACGCGGCGGGTGTGCCCACAAGCTCGGTTGGGGTTTACTCGACGGCCTCCCAGTGGGACACCATCACCGGGCTCACCAGCACGACCGCATCGAGCTCGGGGGCTCTGTACGGTCTGAACGAGTGGCTGCCCGGCGCCCGGACGCAGCGCCAGGCGAAATCCAACTGCAGCGCGACCGCCTTCACCGGTGGCAAGATCACCACCACCCAGTGGACCGGCTCCTACGACTACGACTACCCCTGCCAGGGTTAGGAGGGCATCCAGGGTCCCGCGGGCGGGTGGGTCACCTCCTGGGATACTGCCGCATCACCCCCTTCAGCGGAGGAACTGGATCTCCAGGGAGTGGTGAGCCAGGCCGTCCCGGATCGTCACGATGAGCACGTGGTCCTGCGGCTGCACCCGGGTCGCGATGTCCGCTGCGGGGTCGGAGCTGGACAGCAGCTTGAACGAGTGGAAGAAGGACGGCATCGCGATCCGCAGCTGGCGGCCATGGGTAACTCCGGAGAAGGCCAGCTTGAGCACCCCGGTCTGGTAGTCGTAGGCCAGTGAGGTCAGGACCCCGGGCGTCATCTGGGGGTAGGCGCGGGCCACGATCGGAAGCCGGGCCTTGTTCCTGATGAAGGCCCAGCTTCCACCCTCATCCCAGTCCCAGTAGGCCCAGCCCAGGCGGAAGCGGTCGAGCTCGTTCATCTCCCGGGCGACCCAGGCCGAGTTCGACTGCCCCGGTCCTGCTCCTATCTCCCCCACCCATGGAGCTCCCCCCGCCTCCCTGGCCTGCTCCTCCAGCAGCCGCAGCGGGCTGGCGTACTCCGGCTTGGGCGTCTGCCAAGGTGGTTCCAGCAGGGTGGCGAACACGTGGCTGGAGAAGATCTGGTTCGGGTAGGGTATCCGGCGCACGTAGGTGGGCAGGCCGAAGTCCAAGGACTGCTCCACCATCATCATCTGGTGGGGCGCGATCCGCGCCAGATGGCTCATGAGCTGGGCCTCGAAGGGGAGCAGGAACTTGGCCCCGAACAGCCCGGGCGGGATCGGAAACGGGTGGGGCTCGTTCCAGAGGTCGAATGCCGCCACCGCGGAGTCGTCGGCGAACGCCCTGGCCACGTAGCTCCAGACCGCGGTGACGTCACTCTGCCAGCCACCCAGATCGGACCAGAAGATGAAGTAGCTGGCCAGCACCCCGGGGGCGATGTGGCGGTTCCAGGGGGGCGGGGCGGGGAAGGTCCGGGGGAGGAAGCCGGCGGTCGCCCAGCTGGGGGCGCCATCGCCCCCGTAGTAGAAGCTCCAGTCGATGTTGTGGAGGTCGAGGATGGAGTAGATGCCGTGGGCCGCCGCCAACCCGACCACCTTCTTGATCAAGGCCAGGTAGGAGCGGGAGAAGACCCCGGGCCGAGGCTCGAGCCGCGACCAGCTGATGGGGATGCGGATCACGTCGAAGCCGTCAGCCTGCATCTCGGCGAAGTCGTCGGCGGTGGGGACCGGCCCCGGGGTGATGTCCTTGGCCTGCAGCAGCCCGGTCACGTTCATGCCGCGCAGCAGCACCTGTCGTCCCGAGCTGGTGAGCACCAGCTTGCCGTTGCTGTGCAGCCAGGGTAGGGAGGAGACGCTGGGGTAGTGCGCGGCAGTGAGGACGGCCCGCGCGCGGGCCGGGTACTGCGGGTAGGAGTTGGGGATGAAGGCGAAGATCAGCAGGATCAGGGAGAGGCAGACGAAGGCGGCCAGCGCGACGCTCAGACAGCCGCAACAGCCGCGTCTGCGGGCGGCGTGCCGTCGGGGCCGAACCCTGCCCCAGACCCGGCTCACCGACCCGCGCGCCTCAAGGCCGCTGGGGCTCCATCGGGTGGTCTCGCCCGCCGGGCATGGGACTCACCCACCGGCCGCCGGGCGGGTTGTAGGAACCCGCACCCGGCCCACCAGCCACCCTCCCAGCAGCAGGGCCAGGGCCAGAAAGACGAACAGCATGGGGAATCCCGCGTTGTGGTGCAGCCCGTTGCCGAAGTCGAGCAGCGGGCCTCCGATGGCGGTCGCCAGAATCCCCGAACCGGCTGTAGCCAGATTCGAGATGCCCATGAATCGTCCGGACTCGGCGGCGGGCACCAGGTCGGTGACCAGGGCCCAGTCGACCGAGAGCAGCATTCCGAATGCCGCCCCGATCACGATCCCGACCGCGTAGACCCAGAGCAGCGACGGCGCCGGGATCAGCAGCAGGGTCCCGACCGCGCCCAGCCAGGCGGCGGCCCTCACGATCGTGATCCGCCCCACCCGTTGGGAGAGCTTGCCGGCGGGCAGCGTCACCACGATCGCACACACAACCACCACCGCCAGCAGCACCGAGGTCGAGCCCGAGGCCCGGTTGGCCAGGGCGCTGCCGGACCCGGCGAAGAAGAACGCCTTGATGTAGAGCAGGGCGAAGTCGGTGAGCCCGGTGATTCCCATCAGCGCCAGCAGGCGCGAGACGAGCAGCCAGGTGAAGTCAGGGTTCTGCCGGAAGCGAAAGCTGAACACTCCCAGCAGGGCATCGCGCCGCTTGGGAAGCGGTTCCCGGGCCGGGCTGTCGGGCACGAACTTCAGCGTCACCAGCAGAGCCAGCACCAGCACCACGCCTGCAGTCCCCAGTGCCAGCGGCAAATGGCCGACGGCGATCAGCTGCCCGGTGAGCAAGAACCCGACTGCGGTCCCGGCGAACACCGCCAGCCCGTAATAGCCGGCGGCTCGGCCTCGTTCGTGGTCCGGCACCTGGTCGGGCAGCAGCCCCTGATAGGCGCCCTCGGCGGTGTTGGAACAGATCTGCAGGGCGCAATAGGGGATGATCAGGGCTCCGTAGCTGCCCGCGAGCGCCAGCCCGAACAGGCAGGCGAGGTCGCCCAGGGTGCCCGCCAGCATGAACGGCTTGCGCCGACCCCAGCTGATCTGAACCCTGTCCGAGAAGGCGCCTGCCATGGGCTGGACCACGATCGCCACGCCTGCGCCAGCCACCGACAGGAACGCCAGCGCCACTCCCCGGTGCGCTGCCGGCACCGTCCCCACGATGAGGCGGGGCAGGATGAGCGCGCCCATTCCCTGCCAGAGGTAGTTGATGGCGACCCAGTAGGCGGATAGCGCCAGCAGGCGCCACGCGGAGAAGCGGACCCTCATGCCACTTCCCGCCGGCACCACAGGGACTGCGGTCGAACTCTGGCTCATGGCCGCACCACTTGAGGACCTCCTCAGGGTGGGAGCAGACTTTGTTGACGAGTCTACGCCGGTGCGTTCATAGTCCTGCGCCGACGGCCGCCAGCGGGAGGAGAGATGCCGACCCAGAAGTTCGAAGTGGAAGCGCCGGGGGGGCGGCGGCTGGAGGTTCTCCAGGCCGGCAGCCCTGAGGGCGTGCCGATTTTCATTCACCACGGCACTCCTGGTTGCGCGGTGCTGCCGCCCCAGGCGATGGCGGATGCCGAGGCCCAGGGCTGGCGCCTGATCACCTTTTCGCGGGCTGGTTACGGTACTTCCAGCCGGGCCCCCGGGCGCAATGTCGCCCAGGTGGTGGATGACGTCACCGTGATCATGGACCGGTTGGGTGTCGAGCGGTTCGCCACCTGGGGTGTGTCGGGAGGGGGCCCGCACACGCTTGCCTGCGCCGCGCTCATGCCCGAACGGGTGGTGGCGGTGGCGTGCCTCTCAGGCGTGGCTCCATATCCGGCCGAGGGCCTCGACTGGTTCGCCGGCATGGGCGAGCTCAACGTGCAGGACTTCAAGAGGACCATCGCCGCCGACCCGGAGGCGGTGCGGGCCGCCATCGAGCAGGAGGCGGCGGAGATGCGCTCGGCGACCCCGGAACAGATGCTGGAACAGATGAGCTCTGTGCTCTCCCCAGAGGATGCCGCTCTAATGAGGTCGGACGACGGGGACTTCGTCTATCGCAGCATGACCCAGGGCCTGGCTCACAGCGCCGATGGCCTCTTCGATGACAACCTCGCCTTTGTGAAGCCGTGGGGATTCGACCCCGCCCAGATCCGGGTGCCCGCCCAGGTTTGGCAGGGCGACCAGGACCTGATGGTCCCCTTCGGGCACGGCAAGTGGCTGGCGGAGCGCATTCCCGGGGCAGAGGCCCACCTGATCCCGGAACTGGGCCATCTGACAGTTGTGATGCGGCGCCTGAGCGAGGTGCACAGCTGGCTGGCCGAGCGGTTCTGAGCGAGAGCCGCTCCTCCCGGGGCTGACGGCGCCCGCGCGCACCGAGAGTGTCCGGCCGTCGGGCGCCGCCGCCGACAATAGGTGGGCACTGGTTCAACCGAGTTGGCAATGGGAAGTGGACATGACAGATGCCGTGATCGTGGACGGAGTTCGGACGCCGGTTGGACGCTACGGCGGGGCGCTGGCGTCGGTGCGTCCCGATGACCTGGGGGCGGCGGCCCTGCGCTCACTGCTGGAGCGGACGGGTGCGGACGCCAGCGCCATCGAGGATGTCTACTTCGGCTGCGCCAATCAGGCGGGCGAGGACAACCGCAACGTGGCCCGGATGGCGCTGTTGCTGGCCGGGTACCCGCTGGAGGTGGGGGGGTGCACGGTGAACCGGCTCTGCGGCAGCGGCCTCCAGGCGGTTGCGGATGCCGCCCGCACGATCCATCATGGGGATGCTCGGATGTGTGTGGGCGGCGGGGTCGAGTCGATGAGCCGTGCCCCTTGGTCGGTCCCCAAGCCGGAGCGGGGCTGGCCGCGCGGTCAGCAGCCCATGTACGACACCGCTCTGGGCTGGCGCTACGTCAATCAGCGCCTGGAGGATCTCTACGGGACCGACTCCATGGGCCAGACCGCGGAGAATCTGGCGCAGATGTATTCGATTCCCCGCCAGGCTCAGGACAACTTCGCCCTGGGCAGCCATCGGCGCGCGGTGGCGGCGGAGCTGAGGGGGGCCTTCCAGGACGAGCGCATCGCCATCGAGACCAGGGGCGGCCAGGTCAGGGTGGACGAGGGCCCAAGGCCGGACACCACGTTGGAGAAGCTCGCTGAGCTCAGGCCCGCCTTTGCCAAGGATGGCACCGTCACAGCCGGCAACTCCAGCTCCCTGAACGATGGGGCTGCGGCCCTGCTGCTGGCCGACGCCGAGTACGCGCGGGCGCAGGGGCTCCACCCGATGGCGGCGGTGCGCTCGATGGCGGTCGCTGGCGTTCCGCCGCGGATCATGGGGATAGGCCCGGTCCCGGCCGCGCGCAAAGCGCTGGAGCGGGCCGGGATTTCAATGGCAGAGATCGGCCTCATCGAACTCAACGAGGCCTTCGCGGCCCAGTCCCTCGCCGTGCTCGGAGAGTGGGGGATCGACGCCGAGGATGAGCGGCTCAACGTCAATGGCGGCGCCATCGCTCTGGGCCACCCCCTGGGCTGCTCGGGCGCCAGGATTCTGGTCACGCTGCTGCACGAGATGCGCCGACGCCAGGTCCAGTTCGGGCTGGCCGCCATGTGCATCGGGGTGGGCCAGGGGATTGCGATGGTGGTCGAGCAAGTTCGCTGAGGCGGCTGGCTCCGCCTGCTCGGGTTGGTGAGGTGGGCGAGCCAACCAGCGCTACAGGGCCGGGTGGGCGGCATTGTCCACCCCCGCCTCCGATGCCGCCATGGTTGAGCCCGGCCACTGGGACTTTGACACCCCGCCGCGCCAGGTGGAGGCGCTCAGAGTTCCCGTGGGCCCCACCCCGGCGCTCTACCGCACTCCGCCAGCGCTGCACCGGAGCTGCCTCACCACGGGCTGGACCCACCGCAGAGGCGGACTCGCTCTCTCTGGTGGGACGAGAGTTCCACCGTCGGCGACGGGGTCCTGCCCGGGCGACGCCTCCAGCCTGCGAAACTGAGCGAATGGAGATGCCAGAGGTCGAGAACCTGGTGCTGGCCAACCACGTGGAGGCGGTGAACGGCCTCCTTTACATCTCCGGCGGGGGGTGGACCGACCACTGGCGGCCGCAGCCCCCGGTCGGTGGCCCCCCGATAGTCAGCCATCTGGGGGTGGCGGTGACGGTGGTGGTTCCCGCCTCGGCGTCCCCGATCCCCCAGCAGCTGTCGGTCACCATCGAGGACGAACAGGAACGCCAGGTCGCCGGGGTTCAGACCCAGATCAACCCGTCGCGTCCGGCCGGGCTCCCGCCCGGGCAGGCCCAGCGCATCTCCCTGGCACTGACGTTCAACATCGTCTTTCCGGTGGCGGGAGAGTACCGGCTGGTGGCTCGGCTGGGGATCTCGGCGCCCCGGGAGCTCCAGTTTCGCGTGCACGATGTCGCCCCTCCGGCGGCAACGGCGCCGGCGGTCAACTGAGCATTTGGGAGGGGATCGCGCCAGCCGATGTCGGCTGCACTCCCTCCTCGAGCCTGGCCCTGGTCGCTAGCGACCACCGTTGGTGGTGAGGTCGTCAGCAGGGTCCAGCCAGCGCGAGCGGCCGAGGCGTTCGATCAGCTCATCCGCGCCCTCTGGACCCCAGGATCCGGGCTGGTAGAGCTCGGGGTGGCCGCTCCGCTCCCAGGCTTGCATCACCTCTCCCACGATCTCCCAACTGCGGTCGATCTCATCACCGCTCGGGAAGACCGTGTGGACTCCCGCCAGCACCTCGGTGAGCACGTGTTCATAGGCATCGGGCAGCTGGGATCCCGCGAGCCCGGCGTATTCAAGGTCGAGGCCCGCTGGCACCATCTCGAACCGGGTCCCTGGCCGCTTGGCCCCAATCCGCAGAGTGATCCCCTCATGGGGCTGAATCCGGATCTGCAGCAGCGTTGGGATCGGCCGTTGCCGGGTGCCCCCCAGACGCAGCGAGGGCGAGTCCCGAAAGCGGATCACGACCTGGGTGGTGCGCTGTCGGAGGGCCTTGCCGGTGCGGATGAAGAACGGCACTCCGTCCCAACGCCAGTTCTCCACGTGGAGCATGGCCGCCACGTAGGTCTCCCGCCGCGATCCCCGGCTCACCCCCTCGGCACTGAGGTAGCCGCGGTACTGGCCACGCACCGCCAGCTGGGGATCGATGGGGCGGACGGCCCGCAGCAGCTCCAGCTTGGCCTTGCGGATGTCCCTGGCGTCGAACGTGGTCGGCGGCTCCATCGCCACCAGAGCCAGGAGCTGGAGCACATGGTTCTGCACCATGTCCCGCAGTGCCCCGGTCTGGTCGTAGTAGCCGGCGCGACTGCCGATGCCCTCCTCCTCAGCCGCGGTGATCTGCACGCTCTGGACCAGGTTGCGGTTCCAGATCGCCTCGAAGATGGCGTTGCTGAAGCGCAGCGCCAGCACGTTCTGGACGGTGTCCTTGGCCAGGTAATGGTCGATCCTGTAGATCTGGTCCTCGGTGAACGTCTCCCGCAGCTGATGGTTGAGCTCGCGTGAGCTCTCCAGGTCATGCCCCAGCGGCTTCTCCACCACGATCCGGCGCGAGGGGTCGCCTCGCCGGTTCAGCCCCACGGCCGCGAGCCCGCTCAGGATCGCCGGGAACACGCTGGGAGGGGTGGCGAGGTAGAAGACCACCTGGGCCGTCGCCTCCTCGACCGCCAGCAGCTGGGAATACGCGTCTCGGTCCGAGTAGTCGAGCCGCACCCAGCCGGCGGTGTCAGCCAAAGCGGCCGTCCGTTCGTCGGATGCGAGGTGGGCCCGGAAGGACTCATCGTCCAGATTGGACCGGCCGACCCCCACCACGCGCACCGGGCCACTCACCTCTTCTCCAGCCACCGCGGACTGAAGGGCGGGGAGCACCTTGCGGGTGGCGAGGTCCCCGGATGCCCCGAAGACGACCAGGGTGGTGGACTGCGCTTGTGCCATGCCTGCCATTCTCGCGTTGCGGCGGGTTCGAGGGCCCGATCAATGTCGCCGCTCGCTTGGGGTTGGCGACCTGCGAACATACCGGCCCATATGACCACCGCCGCTCGACACTCCTCCAGGTTCGACACCATCGTGGTCGGCGGGGGCCACAACGGCCTTGTCTGCGCCGCCTACCTGGCGCGCGCCGGACAGCGGGTCCTGGTCTTGGAGCGCCGCCCACGTGTAGGCGGCGCCGCCGTAACCGAGGAGGTGTGGCCAGGGTACCGGGTCTCGATCCTCTCCTACGTGGTCAGCCTGCTCCGACCGGCGATCGTGGAGGAGTTGCAGCTCCGCCGCTTCGGTTACCACGTCTACCCGCTCGACCCCGCGTACTTCATGCCTTTCCCCGACGGCCGCAGCCTGCTCTACTGGGAGGATCTGGGGCGGGCCCAGGGCGAGGTCGCCAAGTTCTCGGCGCACGATGCAGCGGCACTGGCCGACTACGATCGCACCATCGGACGGCTGGTGCAGGTGGTGAGGCCCCTGCTGGATCGGATTCCCCCTCGTAGCCGGATCAAGTCCCCTGAGGAGCTGGCCGAGGCAGTCGGCCTGTCGCGGCATGTGCTCCGCCACCGCCGCGAGCTCGGCGGCCTAGTCGACATCATGACCATGTCGGTTGCCGACTACCTCGATCAGTGGTTCGAGGACGATGCCGTCAAGGGGGCGCTCTGCCCCGGCGGGGTCATTGGGGCGTGGGCCGGACCGCGGTCACCGGGGACCGCCTACGTGCTACTCCACCACCGGATCGGTGAGGCGGGAGGGTTTCGCGGCGGCTGGGGGTTCGTGCGCGGGGGGATGGGCCGGCTCTCCGAGATCCTTGCCCAGGCGGCAACCGTCCACGGTGCCGAGATCAGGACCGATTCCGAGGTGGTGGCGATTCCGGTTGTCGACGGCCGGGTCCAGGGGGTGGTCCTGCGCGACGGCACCGAGCTGAAGGCTACCCGGGTCATCTCCGGCATCCATCCGGTCAGCACCCTCCTGGGGCTGGTGGGAAGGGACCACCTGACCGCCGACTTCGCGACCGACATGGATCGCTACCGCAGTCGCAGCGGGTCGGCCAAGGTGAACCTCGCGCTGGCGGAGCTCCCGGACTTTCGGGCTCTGCCCGGGAGCGAGCTCGGGCCCCAGCACCCGGAATTCATCATCAACCCGTCGATCGATCACCTCGAGGCGGCCTGGGTCGAGGGGCAGTCGGGGAGGTGGAGCAGCTCGCCGATGATGGACTGCGTCATCCCCACCACCAAGGACCCGACCCTGGCTCCGGAGGGCAAACACATCCTGACCTGCTTTGTCCAGTACGCGCCGCACACGCTGGCCGAGTCTGATTGGGACCAGCAGGCTGAGCGCCTTGGTGACCGCGTGGTCGAGATCCTGGGCCAGTACGCCCCCAATGTCCCGCAGGCGGTCCTGCACCGTCAGGTCATCACCCCGATGGACATGGAGCGCGAGTTCGGCCTGGTCGGCGGCAACATCTTCCATGGGGAGATGTCGCTGGATCAGCTCTTCTGCTTCCGCCCCGCGCTCGCGGCCGGCAGCTACCGCACCCCTGTCGGGGGTCTCTACCTCTGCGGCTCCGGCACCCATCCCGGCGGAGGAGTCATGGGCGCCCCGGGACGCAACGCTGCCCGGGCGGTGCTGGCGGACGCGCGGGTGGCCGCCCTTCGAAGGCGGTTTCAGCGCGGGTCGGGACGGGTCTGATGATCGCGGGGCGGTGGGGGGCACGTCGGCGCGGATGGCTGGTCGGGGGCGCTGGAGGTACTGAGGTTGCCGCAATTTCAGCTGTCCGGAAATAGGGTTGGGCTGGGGCTGGCTGCGGTCGGCCGTCCCGCCTACATCAACTTGGGTCGTGACCGGGATCTCCCCTCAGGGAGGGGTCGCGATGACCTTCGTCAGCGCGCCTACCTCCTTCTGGACCGTGCCTACTCACTCGGCGTGCGCTACTTCGACGTGGCGCGTTCCTATGGCGCGGCCGAGGAATTCCTGGGTGGTTGGTTGCGGGCGCATCCTCTCGAGGCGCAGGAGGTCGTGTGCGGGTCGAAGTGGGGTTACACCTATGTGGGCGACTGGCGAATGGACGCGCCGGTCCACGAGGTCAAGGATCACTCGCTGGCGGCGCTGATTCGCCAGTACGCGGAGAGCCGCCAGCTGCTGGGGGAGCACCTGCAGCTGTACCAGATCCACTCCGCCACCCCGGAGAGTCGGGTCCTCCGGGACCAGCAGGTGCTCGCTCATCTGCTGGCACTGCGGCGCTCCGGCCTGGCGATTGGGCTCACGGTCAGCGGGCCGCACCAGGCGGCAGTGATCGGTGACGCGATGGAGGTGGCGGTCGATGGCGAGAACCCGTTCAGCTGCGTTCAGGCGACCTGGAATCTGCTGGAGCAGTCCGCCGGACCGGCTCTGCTGCGGGCGCGTCAAGCGGGCTGGCGGGTGCTGGTCAAGGAGGCGATGGCGAATGGCCGGCTGCTCGACGGTGAGGATCGCCGGCTGCGTCCCCTGCACGAGTTGGCGGGGAGATTGGGCCGGCCCCTGGACCAGGTGGCGCTGGCAGCGGTCCTTCACCAGCCCTTTGTGGACCTCGCCCTATCCGGTGCCGTGACAGTCGAACAGCTGGAGAGCAATGTCGCCGCCGCTCAGTTGGTGGTCCCCCCGTCGGAACTCGCCTCCCTGGCACGGCTGGCACTTCCCTCCGCCCAGTACTGGGAGGAGCGGCGGCACCTGCTGTGGAGTTGACCGCGGCGTCTTCGCCAAAGGACTCATGAGGTCGCCCCGACGAAGGGGCGCCAGTACCCCGGGGCCATGCCGCCGCCGGAGGCTTGGAACTCCTCCTCGGTGGACACCCGGCTGCCGGGTCGGCGAGCCACCACCGGCCCCGGGCTCAGGTACCGCACCACGTAGCGATCCCCAGCTCGGGCTAGGAAGTCCAGGACGCTGCCGTCGCGGTGGTAGATAACCCTCCCTCCGCCGGGGTCGGTCACGCCGCTGGGACGGCTGTGACCGACCGCCCCGATCTGGAGGTTGGTGGTGAGGGCACTGACCACGATCGCCTGGGTCAGACGGCCCCCGCGGGAGTACCGGTACACCGCCAACGCTCGAGCGTGGGCCAGCGTGGCGGCGCGAAGGCGGCCACCCACCTCATACGTCCACCGGCCCGAGGCGGCCAGCCTGGCCTGGCCGTTCCTGCCTCGCTGCTGGCCCAGCGACAGGACTGAGCCCAACGCGCGGGCCAGAGTCAAAGAGATCGGGTGGCCACCAGACCAGCGCGTCGCGTAGTACATGGCCGGGATCCCGAAGACCGCGCTCTCCACGGTGTGCGCGACCGCCTGCGATCGGCTGAGACGCCAGCCATCCCCGTCGATGAGGCGATTGGGGTCCACCGCGCTGACGATCGCGGCGCGGTAGCTCCAGGTGGAGGCTCGGGCGGCGTCGTACAGGCGCAGGGTGTCCTCGGTGGCGCCGAACTGCGGCGCCACGGCGCTCGCGTCGATCAGCGCCTGGGGATCCGCCTGCCACGCCGCGCCGGACAGCAGCCGCATGTAGCGCAGCAGGAGGGCGGCGCCGATGCCGAGCTCGGGCCGGTCGATCCGCTCAAGGTTGGGTGGCGGCACCAGGAAGCCCCAGTCCAGTTTGAGGCCGTTGGCGCCGAGTTCCCCAGGCCCGGTTCCCAGGAGTTCATCCATCTGCCGGGTTATGAGGGCCGGGAAGGTGGGGGAGGTGGGGTCCACACGGCTGCGCCTGCCGTGGCTGCTCTCCTGCTTCCAAAGTGGCCACCAGAGCATCACCTTGAGGCCCTGCGCCTGCAGCCGGCGGATCAGTTGACGCATACCCTGCACCCCGCCGAAGCGAGCGCTGGGTATGGCATAGCCCAGGCGGGCCTGCCACTGGGCGTCCAGAATCACAGTGAAGTGACGGACCTCGAACCGCTGCCGCCACTGCTGCACAAAGCGCTGGACCCAGGCGGCGGTGTACCGCTGCGAGGTCCGGGCTGCACCGGCCACCAGCTGCTGTCCCCATGTGTCGACCATGGGCCAGGCCCACCATGCCGGGGGGTGGCTGGCGTTCCCGGGCACCGGTGCCTCCCCCATGCGGGCAAGGGCGGCGTGGTAGGACAGCAGGGTCAGCCCCGGAGTCCGGCCGAAGGTGAACACCAGGGAGGGGAACCCGAGCCAGATGCCGGCAGCGCCCGTCGCCGGGACCGCCTGGGGTGGGCTCACGCGCCCCCCGGCCCCTCGGTCCCGGATCGTGGCCAGCTCGGTCAACGGGTAGTTGACATACACGCCGCCCCGTCGAGTCAGCGCCAGAGCGGTCGCGTCCGGCACTTGCACCAAGCCGACCCCGGTCCACCTCGCGCCGGCTTGGAAGCAGAGTTGGAATGGCGGCGGGGCAAAGGGAGCGGTGTGGAACGGATGGTGCACGCCGAGATAGGTGGTGGGGGTCGGCGCGAGGGATGGGGACACCGGGTCCGGACTGAAGGCGTGGCGGAGGAAGGCAAGGGGCAGTCCTCGGGTGCCGTTGGAGAGGAACGTCGGCGCGGCCAGGTGATCGCGGCCCAGGAGGGCTTCGAAGCTGATCGTGAAGTAGCTGGGCCGGGCGTCGAGGACAGCGCGTTCGAGGAGCTTGCCACCTGCGGTGAAGATGTAGAGCCGCAGCTCCGACTGGTCGGTCGTCGCCACGAAACGAGCCCTCGCGGGCAGTTGGGCGCGGCCGATGAGGGCCGCCATCGGGAACGCGTACGAGGACCCGGAGGCCCTCACCGAGAGAAGGTCGGTCGTGCGGGTGAGCGCAAGACGATATGAGCGCTCTCGGATGGTGATGGCCCTGCCACTCTGGGTGGCCCAGCTCCAGACGCCCGGCGCCAGTGGGCCGGTCGGGCTTGAGTACTGGTGACTCAACTCCGGCTCCTGGCCGCCGGCGAAGCTCGAGAACTCGCCGCCCACCGCCACGATCGCGAGGGCGACGATGGTGAGCGCCACCCGCCCACAGCAAGGCAAAGGCCGGGGACGTCCCCAGGGTCTCCGCGGGCTTGGGTCAGCCATCCCCGGCCGGGACCGCGCGTGCTGTGTCGGAGTCGGCAGGTGACGCCGCCTGTCCGGCGGCCAAGACCATGCGCCGCTGCTCCAACGGGCAGAGCCGGACCCAGTGGAGATCTTGCATGCCCGCGGTCAATGCGGGGAGGGATCGGCTCGTCGCGTCGCCCACAGCAGAACGGCCTGACTCTGGCGCTCCTCGCCGTGGTCAGTGCCCTGGCGCGCCACCGTCTCCAACCTCTCGATCTCCAGCGCGTTAGGAACCGCGGCCAGCAGCCGCTCCTCCGTGTAGAGCAGCTCCTCCCGCGGGGGGCCGTCGTGCCCGAGCTCACTCAGGTGGTGACCGATCACGAACAGGTGCCCACCCGCGCGCAGACCCACAGTCGACCTCAGGATGATCGCCGGCAGCAGATCCGGACCCGGGTGAATGTGCGCCATGACCACGAGATCGAAGTGCGCAGGCGGGGGCCGGTACTCGGTGAGATCGGCTTCCACCAGGTCGAGATCGACGCCGGCCTCCAGGGCGCGCTCTCTCGCCTGCTGGAGCGCCACCTTGGAGTTGTCCACCCCGGTGACCGAGAAGCCGTGTTGGGCCAACCAGATCGCATTGCGACCGGGGCCGCAGCCGAGGTCGAGCGCCCTTCCTCCCCCGAGGGGATCGGCCAGTTCAAGGAGCATCGGGTCGGGCGTTTGCGACCACTGGTGCTCGGCGAAGCGCCGGTCCCAGGCCGTGCCGCCGGCGTCCATCTCACCTTCCACCATCAAGATCTCCCCAACCGCAGCTGGCGGCGAAACCGGACCGAGAATCGCAGCGCCGCGCCCGGCCCTGTGTCTGGACAACGCTGTAACTGCCCAAAAGGTTTGCGGGTGGGCGAGGGTCGCCGGCGCCCCGCGCCGATCAGGGTCCTCAAGTGAATCGCCCGGCCGCGGCCACTGCCCTTCAGGCCGTTCCGATCCCGGATCACCCGGTCCTTGCCGGTAACCTCTCGGTCACCACCGGAATCGAGTGTTGGCAAAGGAGCAGGTGACGCTGAAGCTGGGCCGGATTGTGCTGGGCCGCCCGCTCAAGTCCAGCGAGGGGGCCAAGGAGGAGATCAATCCCGTGGAGGGGCTCTCCGCCCTCTCCCTGGACGCGTTGACCTCCGTCGCGTACGGGCCCCAGGCACTGCTGGTCGCACTCGGCGCCGGCGGCCTGGCCGCACTCCGGCTGGCGCCCTGGATAAGCCTGGCGATCGTCGGGCTGCTGTGCCTCCTGGTGGCGTCCTACCTCCAGGTGATAGTGGCGTATCCCGGAGGAGGGGGCGCCTATGCGGTCGCACGCGCCAACCTGGGGCGCTGGCTCACCCTGCTCGCGGGGGCCGCTCTGATCGTGGACTACACGCTAACGGTGGCGGTCTCAATCGCCGCCGGGGTGGGCTCGCTGACCTCCGCGTTCCCGGGCCTCTTCCCCTTCACGGTGCCCATATGCCTGGCGATCCTGGCCGTGATCACCGTGCTCAACCTGCGGGGTCTGGGGGAGGGGGCGCGCGCGTTCCTCCTGCCGACGCTGGGTTTCATCGTCGCGGTCCTGGCGGTGATCGGGGTCGGTTTGATCCACCCCTTCGCCCCCCACCTGCGTCAGTTCGGCGCTGCCCAGGTGGCGACCCACACGCTCCAGGCGGTCGGCGTGCTGCTGATCCTGCAGGCGTTCTCGGCGGGTTGCAGTGCCTTGACCGGGGTCGAGGCCATCGCCAACGGCGTTCCCCTGTTTCGCAAGCCCCGGGTCAGGACCGCCCGGCAGACGGAGCTGCTCTTGGGCATCCTGCTGGCCGCGATGCTGCTGGGGCTGGCGGTTTTGGTGCAGAGGTTCCACGTCGAGCCCCGGGCCGGCAACGCGGTGCTCAACCAGATAGTCGCCTATTCGTTGGGTCGGGGTTGGCTGTTCGACGCGATCTCGCTGCTGGTGACGCTGGCCCTGGCCCTGGCCGCCAACACCAGCTTCGGAGGGCTGCCCGTGCTGGCGAGCCTGCTGGCGGCCGACCACCGCCTTCCGCACGCCTTCGCGATCCGGGGGGACCGCCTGGTCTTCACCTATGGGATCGTGGCGTTGGCGGTCTTGGCCGCCATCCTCCTGATCGCCACCGGGGGCAACACCGACTCTCTGATCCCGCTCTTCGCGATCGGGGTGTTCACCGGGTTCACCCTGGCCCAATCCGGCATGGTGCGTCACTGGCTCCGGGGCCGCGAAGGCGGTTGGCGGTGGCGGGCGGCGCTGAACGCGGTCGGGGCCACCGCCAGCGGCATCTCCACCCTGATCTTCGTCCTGACCAAGTTCCGGGAGGGGGCATGGGTCGTGATCATCGCCATTCCGCTCCTGATCCTGCTCTTCGTCCGGGTTCACCGGTACTACCGCCGGGTCGCGGCCGAGATCCGCCTGGGAGATCGCCCCGCCAAGCCCCGGCGGGGCCGCTCGATCGTGGTGGTGCCCTTCACCGAGGTGTCCAAGCTGACTCGCGAAGCCCTGTCTCAGGCGCTCTCGATGGGCGACGAGGTGCATGCGGTGACGGTGGTGTTCGCCGAGGACAGCGAGCGTCAGAAGGCGGTCGAGGAGGAGTGGGCGCGCTGGGACCCGGGAGTGGAATTGGTGGTGCTCCACTCCCAGTACCACTCGGTGGCGCGGCCCCTGCTCCGATACCTGAGCAGTCTGAAGCCCTCATCGACCAGGAGGGTGGTCCTGCTCATCCCGGTCATCGTGCCCAGCCACTTCTGGCACCGGATCCTTCACAACCACCTCGATCTGGTGCTCTCGGCAGCCCTACGCCGCCGCCGCAATGTGATCGTGGCCCGGTTGACCCTCCCCCTGCACGACGAGTGAACGCGCAGGCGCCTTCCCAGGGGCCCGCAACACGGTGGGCCGGCTCGGGGCCGCAGCGACCGGCCGGTCGGGAAGGACCTCGGTCCTGTCCCGAGCACGAGGTTCCCCCAACAGGGATGTCCTCAAACGGGGAAGGAGGTGCGGTCCCGTAGCGGAGCTGACCCAGCCCGGCCGCGCCCGCTGGGGCCCTTGCCGCTTACAATCTGGAACGCGATGAGGCCCGCGCTCGTCGGTTCGCCGACTGATGGCTTCTACACAGAAGCCGCGGTCGTTGCGAATCAGGAGTGGTGCCGTGCCCCGTCCGTCGCGTTGGTCCCGTCCTGTCTGGCGTAGGCAGCGGTTGCCGGCAGCCGGCTTGGTGCATGGATCTGAGCTGCCAGAAGGTGCCAGGCCAAGGCGTTCGCGAAGCGGCTGCCGCACCTACGCCCCCTTGGTTGCTGACGGCTCGCGACGGTTCGCCGCCGGCATGCGCCGGTGGGGATCAGGCTGTCTTCACCAAGTCTCACCGTTGCTGGCGAGTGTGAGACCGGCCCGCAGAGCCTGGCGGCGCCGGCTCGGATTCGAAGCCGTGATTCGCACTCCGTGACCAGGGGCCCCAGATGCAGCTGCGGCCGGACCGAGCCATCACCGGGGGTCGGCGAGTCAGGGACACCAGCCCTCTATCCCAACCTGGCTAGGATCCTGGACCTGCTGGCTCAGGCGCGTCGGTGGGGCGGTCAATTGGACCGGGTGGTCGTTGCAGCTCATGGGATCGACCTCGCCGCCGCGGAGGTGCTGGTACGGGTGGCCGCCACAGCCGGCGGAACGGCAACGATGTCCGGGCTCGCTGCCGATAGCGGTTTCAGCGCGAGCGGGCTCAGCCGGATCGTGGATCGGCTCGAGCGGCGGCGGCTGGTCGGTTGCCAACCAAGCACCAGAGACAGGCGGCAGATCATGGTGCGACCAAATTCGGTCGGATTGGAGCTGGCCCGGGAGCTCCTCGATCTGATGGAGGCGTCGATTCCGGAGATTACCGGGGACGCCTTGCGGCCGCCCCGCCGGCGGGCCACGGCAACTGGCGATGCACCTGGCGGCGGCGAGAGCCCGGGGAGGTCAGTGGATCAGCAGCAGAATTACGAAGACCGCGACCACGTAGAGCAGGTACAGACCGACGTTCCCCCCTTGGATCACGCCGAACCGAGCCGACAGCTGCCGGGCCGCTAGAACCACGGGACGGTAGAGATAGGTCTCGACCGGTTCCACCACCCTGCGCTCGTAGCTGACCGAATGGGCGTAGTAAGGCGACTGGTGGTACTCCTGGGCGACTGTGCGCCGATCCCGAAAGACCCTTCCGAAGGTCGAGCGGAATAGGTTGGTGAAACCGGTGGCGGTGTACTGCATCGACGGCCGGAAGCTGCTCCCGCCACCGACCCAGGGGTCCCGCCGCATGGGTTCGCCGCGGCCCAGCAGGTGGATTGCGCCCGCGGTCAGCCCGATCACCGCCAGCAGGCTGAGCAGAATGTATGGAGGCGAGATGAACGCGTAGTTGAAACTGGTTGGGGTGATCACCACCCCGTTGCCGGGAAGAATCTGGCTCAGGAATGTGCCCCCCAGGCGCGCGGGCAGTGCGAACTGCTGGGGCTTCAGGAAGATCGGCGGAAGCAGGGCGTTCAAGAGCTGAGGCACGCGTGTGACTGCCGAGGCGGAGGTGACTGCGGCGCCGATGCCGATTGCCGGCACCAGAGCGGTGACCACGGCGGCGGCGGCGGTTACGAACATACCGAGCCGCATGGTCCAGGGCACCTCGCGTGCCTGGCGGGCCTCCCGGCTCCGCGGTGCGCCTAGGAAGGCACCCCCGAAGACCCGGACGTAGGCGGTGGTGGCCAGGGCGAACGTGAGCGTCAACAGCAGTCCGGCTCCGGCCAGGTAGAGGCGGCTCTCGGGGGTGGCCAGGATGCGCGAGCGAATCAGCATCTGGAGTCCCAGCCATTCCGTTTGAAAGCCGTTCAGCGGCGGGATCCCGGCCAGGCCCATGGCGGCCACGAAGAAGAGCAACGTGGACCACCGCATGCGCCGGGCCAGACCTCCGAGACGATCCAGATCAAGGCCATGGGTAGCCACGTCAATGCAACCCGCGCCCATGAAGGCGGTGCTCTTGAGCAGGCCGTGGTACAGCGCGTGCAGGATCGCAACCACCAGCGCGGCAGCCCCCAGGAGCGGCTGATGACTGCTGACGAACACCAGTGCCAGGCCCACCATGGCGATCATGAAGCCCAGGTTCTCGATGGTGCTGTAGGCCAACATCCGCTTGAAGTTGGGCACCACCAGTGAGAACAGCACTCCGTAGAGGGCGGTGATGACCCCTGCACCCAGGGTGAGATAGCCCCACCAGGCGGAGGGCGGGCCGAGCAAGGTCAAGACGGTCAGGACCAGGCCGTAGATGGCAACGGCGACCACGACCCCGGACAGCGCCGCGGATACGTTGGCGGGTGCCGCCGGATGTGCCTCGGTGAGCCACCCCTGCAGCGGTACCAGGCCAGCTTTGACCCCGAACCCTATCAAAAACAACAGAAAGACGATCGAAGCGAGCCCCGCTCCAGGTGCCGGATGACGGGCGAGGGTGGCGAAGGAGACCCCGCTGCGCAGAGCGCCCATTGCGGCAAAGCCGCCGGCGATCGCGATGAATCCGAGTTTGGAAAGCGCCAGCATCAGAAACGCGGCCTGAGGCCGGCCCGGCCGATCGAACTCGACCGTGACCAGCACGTAGGTTGCGATCACCATCGTCTCCCACGCCACCAAGAACGTGAGGGCATTTGCGGCCGCCAGCACCAGGATGACCGCCGCAAACGTGATATTGAGCAACGAGTGGACGCAGGCCTGGCGCAAGGCACCGCCAACATGCGGTGTGTAGCCTGCCGTGAACAACGACAGGCCGCTGCTCACCACCCCCGTGAGGAGCACGAAGGTAGCCGCCAGCGGGGTGGCTGCCACCGTGAAGCCACCCAATGGCGTGCTTACCGGTAAGAGCAGGACGCCACGCCCCCCGCCCAGCCAGACCGCGGCGGTGCCCACTCCGAGCAGGCCGGCCACGAACCCCGCCGCAGCCGATAGCTCGGCGAATCCACGCCACCACAGCACCCCGAGGCCGAGCAGGCTGGCGACCGCATAGCATGCCAGGGCGGCTGCCAGGAGCTCAAGCGCCATCAGCCACCTCCTCAGGCTCAGGTCCAGGTCTGTCCTCTGCCCGATTCATCGCCAGCAGCAGACCGTGGAGCATGGCCTGGGGCGTGGGAGGGCATCCGGGGATGTGGACATCGACCGGGAGCAGGCGGTCCACCGGACCCCGGGTGACCGGGCCTCCGGCGAAGCTGCCGCCACTGACCGCGCAAACCCCAGCTGCGATCACCAACTTGGGTTCAGGCATCGCCGCATAGGTCTCCATGAGAGGCCGCTCCATGTTGACGGTGACCACCCCGGTCACGAGCAGGACATCCGCGTGACGAGGGGTCGGCGTGAAGAATATGCCCAGCCGATGCAGGTCCGCGTAGGGTCCGGTCAGCATCTGCAACTCAGACTCGCAGCCGTTGCAGGATCCGGCGTCCACATGGCGGATGTGGAGGGAGTGACGAAAGATCCTGACCGCTCGCTGGCGGACCTCCTCCGCCGCTCGGCCCAACTCGAGCGGCAGAGGCCGGTTAGCCGCGCTCCATCCCACCCTGGTGACCAGGCTGCTCCGCTGGCGCACCGCCACCCGGCCATCCTTCACCGGCAGGAAAACTTGCGGGAGGTGCCGGGCGCAGCGGCCGCACATGATGCATCGTCCCGCATCGTAGGTCAGCTCTCCCTCCACTTCCGTACCCTGCGCCTGGATCGCTCCGCTAGGGCACATTTGGGCTGCGGCCAGAGCATCCGGGGCGCTGAGTCGCTGCCACTGCAGGCGGACCGTGGAACTCGCTCCTTCCTCGTACGGCGGGGTCGGACTCGGGAAGCGGGTGGTACGGATTCCGCTGCGCAAACCCCGGAGAATCCATCGGCTCATCTATCGAACTCCGCACTCGCGAGCCCGAAGCTCGCTTCGATGACCGGGAAATCGGTGAGGTTGTTGCCGCTCGCGCACGCGTGCGCGAATGGGTGCCAGTTCACGACTGCAGGCGGACGGGCCCGCCACCTCGCGACGCGCCCGCCCTCGTCCAGGGTCACGAGGTGGACAGTTGCCCCTCCGGGAGCCTCCGCCCACCCCAGCGCGGAGCCAGAACGCAGTTTGGGAAGCGGAGCCGGTGGCTGCGCGTGGGGCCAGCGGTCGAGCAGCTGGAGCAGCACTCCCAGCGTTTGCTCCAGCTCCATCACGTGGACGGTGTAACGGGCCTTGGCATCGCCCAGGGACAGCAGCGGAACTACGAACTCCACTGCTGAATAGGCGCCGTAGGGATGGTCGCGGCGCAGGTCGCTGTCGATCCCACTGGCCCGCCCCACCGGACCCACCAGGTTGTGTTCGGCGGCATAGCCGGGATCCAAGTACGCGGTGGTGTCGAGCCTGTCGACGAAGGTGGAGGTCCCTTCAAGCAGGTGACGCAGGCGGAGGGCTTGGCTCCGCCACGCCTCGACCTCGGAGCGCAGCCAAACCCGGTCCCCCTCCGGTGGCACCACTTCGGTACCTCCAATCCGCAGCGCGCCTCGAAGGTAGCGGTGCCCGGTGAGCCGTCCGGAGGCGCGTAGAGCCCGCTCTCTCATCAGGCTGAATTGGGCGGCGGCGACCTGCAGACCAGTCGCCTCGGCCAGCCGCCCGATCACTCCCAGATGGTTGTAGGCCCGCTCCAGTTCGGCCAGGAGAGTGCGGGTGAACTGCTCCGACGGGGTGACCTCGGCCCCAATCACCCGCTCCACCGCTCTCGAGAATGCCAGGGCGTTGGCGAAGCAGGACGACGCCGCAATCCGCTCCGCGAGCAAGATGACGTCGGCCGGAGCGCGACCTTCGGCGATTCGCTCGACACTCCGGAATTTGAAACCCAGGGTGATGTCGGTGACGACGATGTCCTCCCCTCCGGAGAAGAAGCTGAACCCCTGGGATTCCTGGGGGCCGCTTCGAACCGGGCCCAAAGGGAGCTCAAAGACCCCTTGGCCGGTCACGGCTGGGCGCTGCTTGGGCCGCTGCCCCGAGTCGTCCCCCGCGCCAGCCGCCCCACCAGCCCGTTTCGGCCCGGGCTCTCCCGACTTCCCCTGGCGCAGGGGATAGGGGGCGGGATGCCCCTGTGGCATCACCTTGTGCATCTCCAGAATGTCGCGCTCGTACCAGCTAGCGGCATGGGAGACCGCGCTCAAGCTCGGGAATGCCGCCTCGGGCAGATCGCAGTGGACCACCAGCCAGGCGGGGTCGCCGGGCGCATCCAGCACCGCGGTGAGTCGTGGGCGAGATCCCTTGGCGGTGGTCGCGAACAGGTCGACCAGAGTCAGCTCCTCGACCAGCCGGCGCAACCTCGGGGCCAGTTCCGAAGCCGGGCAGTCGACCACCCACTCATTGCGGGCTCCGCTGTGCGCCGAAAGTCCCACAGCTGTGGCGATCGCCATCATGCCTGCAGACCCGGTCATCTCATGGCAACTCGACTGGCACCCACGAGCAGCGAGTGCAGCGGACCGGGAATCCAGACACCCAGCACCAACAATCCGCCCAGGAGCAGGTAGCCCGGCACCAGCACCGCCAGGCCCAGCTCGGATCGCGCCGGCACCGGCTCTCCCCTGCCAGTGCCGAACACCATGCGGTTGAACGGTTCCAGGAGGGCCAAAAATGCGACCAGCAACAGCACCCCGAGCCCCGCTGCCACCGCCCAGGCATGTCGTACCAGGGCCCCCTCAATGATGGCGAACTCGGAGATGAAGAGCCCGAACGGGGGCGCTCCCGCGATCGCCAGTGCCCCCGTGATCACCAGGATGGCCGACGCCGGGGCTACTCGGATGGCTCCCGAAATCTCCGCCACCGTGGTGGTGCGGAAGCGCAGCAGCAGGTTGCCGGAATTGAAGAACATGAGGCTCTTGGCAAGGCTGTGAGTGATCATCTGCAGTGCCGCCCCCAGCGTCGCGATGGGAGCCCCCAGGCCAAAGCCGGCCGCGATCAGGCCCATCTGCTCAACGGAGGAGTACGCCAGCAGGCGCTTGAAGTTGCGCTGGGCGATGAGGAACACGACCCCGACCACCATGGACAGCAGCCCAAAGGCCAGCAGCGCCTCATGCAGGCCGCGGGCGTGCGCGGGGCTGGCTGGAGTGACCAAAGCGAGGACTCTGATGATGGCCAGCATCGCGCAATTCAACTCCGCCCCAGACAGCATGGCGCAGACGGGAGCGGGTGCCTGGCTGTGGGCGTCGGGCAGCCAGGTGTGCATCGGAGCCAGGCCGGCCTTGGTTCCGAAGCCCACCAGCACCATCAAGAAGCCGATTCCCCCCAAGGCCCCGTTGAGATGGGGTCCCGCACGGTCCAGCACCGGGATCGAGAAGTTATAGCTGGCGCCGAGGGCGGCGATCCCAGCTTCGAATAACAGGAAGAAGCCCAGGAGCGCGATCAGTTCGCCTGCGACCGCGAGCACGAGAAACTTCCAGGCCGCCTCCAGGGGCTCATGGGAGCCATAGAAATCGACCAAGGGCGCGGCTGCAAACGTGGTGGCGGTCACGGCGGTCCAGAGCAGGATCAGGTTCCCCGCCACAGTCGCCAGGACCATGGTGAAGGTGAAGAAGTGGAAGAGGCTGAAATACTTGCGGATCTCGCCGGGCCGCATAGCGTGGGCCTGGGCGGGGCTGCGGAAATAGGCCACGGAGTAGGCTCCCGCCAGCGCGGCCACCACCACGACCACCAGCAGCACCACGGCATCAAGGTCATCGACGTAGAGCCACTGGTTCAGCCCGGCCACCGGGCCGGATTGGACAACCCGAGCGATCAGGGTGAGGCCCAGCGCCAGGGTGGCCACCCCAGTCGGGACCACCAGGAGGAAGCGGGTCCGGTCGCTGAGGGCCAGCAGGCTGGCAAGTCCCCCCAGCAGGGGAACCGCCAGCACCGCCAACATGAGACTGCTGTTGGTCATCCGCGCAGCCGGGAGAGCTCGGAGGTGTCTGTCCCGGTGCCGGCATCCCGCATGCGGGCCACCAGGAAGCCCATCACCAGCACCGCGATGAGCACGTCCAACACAATCGCCACCTCGATCAGGAGGCTGAGCTGGGGGGCCACCACCAGGCTCAGCAGCAGCAGCCCGTTCTCGGCTGCCAGTAGCCCGGTCACCTGCAGGATGGCGTCACGCCGAGCGATGGTTGTGAAGAGGCCAAGGAGGAAGACCGCCAGGGCGATGCCGGCGATCGCAGGTGGAAGAAGCTGCGGCACGAACGGAAGGTCGGTGGCCGCGAGCAGACCGACCAGACTCAGCGCCGTCCCGATCAGCAGCGCAGTAGGAAAGCGGACGTAGTAGGCGGTTTCTCTGCCGGCAACCAGAGCGAACGCTACCTGGCGCCGGAAGAGGCTCGGGATCAGGATCCCCTTGGCGACGATGATCAGCAGTCCGAAGACCAGCAGTCCCAGTAGGCGGGTGTCCCAGTAAAGGATCAGAGCCGCGAGCCCCAGGAGCCACGACTGGACCGCGTAGGCGGCCACCGCGGTGCTGAGCCGCCGCGTCACGATGAACCAGTAGGTGACCAGCAGGAGGAGCGCCGACAGGATCACCTCAAGCAGCCGGGGCATCGCACTCAGTGCCGTCAATGTCCCACCGTGTAGAGGGCCAGGCCCAGAAAGGCGAGCACGAAACTGCCTCCCAGGTACTCAGGCACGCGCATGATGCGGATCTTGGCCAAAGCCGACTCGATTCCCACCACCAGGACGGCCGCGGCCAGCATCTTTCCCATCAGAGACGCAATCGCCACCAGGAACGCGGGCACCGTGATGGCCTGCGCCAGACCCAGCGGTAGGACCAGCACATTGAGCCAGACGATGAGCAGAACAAACAACTTCATGTGGCCGCCCCACTCAAAGAGCGCCAGATCAGGCCCGGAGAACTCGTAGAGGCGGGAGCCTTCGATCATCGACAGCTCCTGCGAGCTATTGGGGTTGTCGATGGGGAGCCGCCCCGCCTCCGCCAAGATCACCATCAGGAACGCTGCGGCCACCAGCGCGTGGCTGGGCACCACGCGGGCAGCGCTGGTGAAGAGCGCGTTGTTGACCACGAACGGCACCGTGCCTCCGGAAATGAAACCGACGGCGAAGAAAACCACGATGAATGTCGGTTCGGCAAGCGTTGACACGAACCGGGACCGGCTGCTTCCGAGTCCACCGTAGGGACTCCCGCCGTCCATGGCGGCGAGGTTGGTGAAGAAACCGCCGATGCCGATGACGAACCCGCTTCCGACCATGTCGGCCATGAAGGCCCAACTGAGAGGTGCCGCGGTCAGCACCGGGATCAGGATCGCAAACGCGATCGGAGTGGCGAAGACCACGTACGGCGCGACCGTGGAGACGGTCGAACTGTGCACCGTGCGACTGCGCTGCTTGTGCAGGTGCTTCCAGAGATCGAAATAGGGCTGTAGCCACGGCGAGCCCTGGCGCGACTGCACCTTCGCCTTGAGGTTCTCGATCACCCCTCGCAGCAGGGGCGAGAGCATCAGCACCACCAGGACAGCTACCACCTGTCCAACGGCGGCGGCTACCACGGGGCGCACCGGTCCGAACGCCACTCCAAGCTGGCCCTAGCTCCTTCAGACACGAAAATCAACCGAAGCCAGGGGCCATTAGCTCCAGCACGGAGCGTCTCGGCACGGATGCCGCGGCGAGCCCCATCGCCGCTCAACTGGCATGTAGCTTACTGGTGGGGCGGCGCGGGGGTCAAACCGGTGGGCGCGCTGCCCTGATTCCCGGCGCCTCGGGAGCACTGCCCTGTGGTCTGTCCCGGGGATCTGCCCGACCCGGTGCGCTCTTGGATTGTCTCCGGTCCTCGGGCCCAAGCCCGTCGCCGCATCCTGACCCCAGCGGGGGCAAGAGTCGGTGTCCACCTTCCCCCAGGAATCCGGGGCGGACGTGCCGAGACTGGGAGTCGTGAGACTTCAGGTCAGCGCCGTAGCCGAATGCTGCTCGGATGAGGAACCAGGCGTGGACGAAGGCATCGCAGCCTGGGTCGGCCACTGTTCTCACGATGACGATGACCGTGTTTCAGCTGCCCGGGAACAAACTCGTGGCCGCGTGACCCCCGCTCCCA
>JAJYWT010000239.1 GCA_021791345.1 bacterium | reverse complement strand
CTGGCATCCTGGAGGCCGAGGAGCGGGACTCGGCGGTGCTCAAGCTGCAGGCGATGGTGGACCAGTTCGTCCCCAGCCTCGAGGATCGCCGCTTCGTGATGCCCCGGCTGGCCCATCTGATCGGGCTCGAGGACAGGGTCGCACCGGACAAGCAGGACCTGTTCGCCGCCTGGCGGCTTTTCTTCGAGCGCCTGGCCGAGGACAGCCCGGTCCTGATGGTGTTCGAGGACATGCAGTGGGCCGATCCCTCGCTGCTGGAGTTCGTCACCTACCTCATGCAGTGGTCGAGGACATATCCCCTTTTCGTGATCAGCTTGGTCCGCCCCGACTCGGCGGCCGCGGGTCTGGCCGCGGCCACCCGCAACGCGACTTTGATCCACCTTGAGCCGCTCAGCCATGAGGCCATGGACAAGCTTCTGCTGGGTCTGGTTCCGGGGCTTCCCCGGCCGCTGATCGAGCGCATCGAGGAGCGCGCCGAGGGGGTACCGCTGTACGCGGTGGAGACGGTGCGGATGCTGCTTGATCGGGGCCTGCTGGTGGAGGAGGGTGCCGCCTACCGGCCGGTCGGCCAGATCGAGACCCTGGAGGTTCCGGAGACGCTCCACGCCCTGATCGCGGCCCGCCTGGACGGCATGAGTCCCGGCGAACGGCAGCTGGTGCAGGACGCCTCGGTATTGGGCAAGACATTCACCCCGCAGGGCCTGGCGGTCATAGCCGGCCGGCCCGAGGCAGAGCTGGCTCCGCTGCTTGCATCCCTTGTGGCCAAGGAGGTGCTTTCGGTCCAAGCCGACCCCAGATCGCCGGAGCGTGGGCAGTATGGGTTCCTTCAGGATCTGGTGCGCACCGTCGCCTACGAGACTCTGCCCAAGCGGGAGCGGCGAGGCAAGCATCTGGCGGCGGCCGGCTACCTGGAGGAGATGTGGAGCGCCGGAAGCGACGAGATAGTTGAGGTGGTCGCCGCCCACTACCTGGAAGCCTGGCGTATTGATCCCGATGCCACTGATGCCGAGCAGATCAAGGGCAGGGCCCGGGCAATGCTGGTGCGGTCAGCCGAGCGGGCTGCGGCCCTGGCCGCCTCTGAGGAGGCGGGCTCCGCCTTCGAGCGGGCGGCCGACCTGACCGACTCGGACGTCGAACGAGCTGCTCTCATGGAGCGCGCAGGTCAGATGGCGGAGGTGCGTGGGAGGCCGGAGGCAGCAACGGCGCGCTATGAGGAGGCTGCCAGCCTCTTCGAAAGCGCCGGCGAGGCGCGCCGCTCGGCCCGGGTGCAGGCTCATCTGGCAGACGTGGACCAGAGCCGGGGGCACACCGAGCGGGCCATCGAGCGCATGAGAGCTGCCTACTCTGGACTGACGGGCGACTTGCCCGACCCCGAACTGGCGGTGGTGGTGGCGCAGCTGGGGCGCTTCCTGGCGCTGGCGGGACGCTACGAGGAGGCGGCGCCCTTGCTCGAGGAGGCGCTCGGGCTGGCGGAGCATCTGGAGCTGAGCGAAGTCTATTCGCAGGCGTTGAGCAGTAAGTCGATCTTGCTGAACCAAAACGACCGTTTGGATGAGGCCGGCACCCTCTTGCGGCGGGCCCTCGAGGTGGCGCTCGAGCATGGCCTGGTCCCGGCCGCGATGCGCGCCTACAACAACCTGCAGGTCGTGCTGGAGGCCCAGGACCGGTTCGCCGAACTGGCTGATCTCAGCTCCCAGCAACTCGAGCTGGCACGGCGGGTCGGCGACCGATTGTGGGAGTTGCAAGGGCTTGGCGGCCAGGGTGGTGTGCTCATCATGCTGGGAAGGTGGGAGGAGGCCGGGGCAGCTATCGACGAGTTGCGGGCGGCCGAGGAGGTGGCGAGCCTGGAGGCGGCCGGGGGCACAGCGCTGGAACTGACCAGCCTCAGAGTCCACCAAGGGGACGTCGGAGAAGCCAGGGTGTTGCTGGACTCGCTGGCCTGGGCGGGGGAGTCGGAGGACTGGCAGACGAGGGCGCTCCATTCGCTGTCCAAAGCTGCCGTGCTGCGGGCCGAGGGCCGGCCGGCGGAGGCCCTGGCGGCAGCCGAGGAGGTGCTGGTGGCCAGAGAGGAGATCGGAGTCGGGTTGCGCAGTGGTTTTGTCAAGACCGCTCTGGTGGAGGCGGCGGAAGCGGCCTTGGCTCTAGGCAAACACGAGCGGGTTCGAGAGCTGTTCGCCCCGGTGGGGGCCGCCCTGCCGGGCCAGGTCAGTCCCTGGCTCAGGGCTCAGGTGGCCCGTCTCACGGCCCGCCTCGCCGCCGCAACCGGTGATGCCGAGTTGGTCGAGCCGGGATTCGAAGCTGCCGAAACGGGGTTCCGGGAGCTGCAGACGCCGTTCTTTCTGGCGGTCACCCTCACCGAGCACAGTGAGTGGCTGGCCTCCAGGGGTCGCCAGGACCAGTCGATGTCGCTGCAGGCCGAGGCACGGGAGATATTCGAACGCTTGCGGGCCCGCCCCTGGTTGGACCGCCTCCGGGCGCTTGCCAATAGGGCCAGCGTGCCGGCCTGACGCTGAGCACCGCGGGGACGAGGTCAGCGCGCGCGCAAATCAGTCTCGGGACTCGAACTCTGTCGTCGCCAGGGGAGGTTATTGGCCCTGGCTCCCGTCCGGCTTCTGCCATCTTTTCCCAGAACCCGAGCTCGCCCATCTCTGTCGCTCCTGTTGAGGTGTGCGGTGGGCTGGGAAGCCCGGTCCTGGGGGCCGTGGTGGACGGTCGGAATCGCCTGGTGACGACGTCATGTTGGTGCGCACTCCGCCCGACCGGGCCGAGAGCAGGAGAGTAAGGGGCACAGCCCGCAATTCGCGGTTCATGACACCAAGGAGGTAGACGTTCCAACCCCCGCCGGGGCCCGGCAGACCTAGGGGACGAGTCCTGCGATCAGGACCACTTCGGCTAGGGCACGGTAAATGCCACCAACTGAGGCTTCCCGCGGGGCTTCGTCTTAGAGGTCGTCGGTGCTCCGAGGGGCACCAGCACCGTGTTGCCGGCGATGGCGAGCGCGGCGTTGGTTGGGGCGGGCAGCTGCCGCTGGTAGATGATGGCGCCCGTCGCTCGGTCGAGCGCGAGGAGTGTGCCGTTGAACAGGGTGGTGAAGACCACAGGTTGCCCGCCACCGTCGCCGCGCCGAGGGGTAGCCCGGACACCTTGGTGTCCCACTCGACGTGGCCAGTCGAGAGGTTCAAAGCCTCGATCTCGCCGGACTCCGGGCCATCAGGGGCACCCAGCAGGGTGCTCAGGGACTTCATGCGGAACGGGAGGTCGACGGACATCACGTAGACGCCGTTCCGAGCCAGCGCCATGTTGCTGAGTATCCCTCCCAGCGCTCCGGGAAGGTAGGTGTAGGGCGCCTCCAGCTTGCTCCAGTGGCCCAGTGCCTGCACGGAGTCGGTGTCGTGGCCGTTGTGGGCCCCGACCGCTGCCTTCCAGAGGAGTGCGCCGGTCTCGGCGTTCATGGCGCAGACGATTCACAGCTTGCCGCCCCCGATTACGGCCGGGGTGCCGTTCACCTGGGCTGCGATCGGGGACGCCTGCATGCCGTGGTCATAGAAGTCGTCCGGCGCCCCCTGGTAGTACCAGCGCAGCCGGCCGCCGACAGGTTGACGTTGTAAACGCCAGCCGAAAGTAGACCCACTCCTGAGATGGGAGTGATGGAGTAAACGAGGACCACCTTGGCCAGCCAGCCCCGGTCCGTTCGTCGGGTTGCGACCTACGGACCCCGGGAGGAGGAGATGACCAAGGTGGAAGACATAGAGCGTATCCGTTGGGCCCACTTCCGGGAGTGAGTGAGCGTGAGGGAGCTGGCGCCGCGGCTGCGCAAGAGCCGGAACACGATCCGGCGAGCGCTGCGGGATGCGGGGCCGTGGGAGTACCGGGTCCGGCGGCCGCGGCCCAGGCCGGTGATGGACTCGCTGGTGCCGGTGGTGGAGCGGTGGCTGGATGAGGACCGAGCTCGACCGCGCAAGCAGCGGGCACACCGCCCGGCGGACCTACCAGCGGCTGAGGGTGCCTGCGGGTCGCTCGGGGCCATGGATCCCGCCGGATAGAGTGTTGATAAGCGCCGGTTGAAGCGGCACACCCCGGGCCGGCGGACTCGGGGATCACGGGCCCACGCTCAGAGGGGACGCCTTGATATATTATGCGACCGACGGTCGGTCGGTCATTGAGGTCCCATCTTGGCGCGGACGGTGAACCCAGAGGCACGCGCGGTCCGCCGGGATGCCTTCATCCAGTCCGGACTG
>JAJYWT010000018.1 GCA_021791345.1 bacterium | reverse complement strand
ATCTGGCGGTCCGTCTTTTGCTGATAGGCCGCGTAGCGAGGGGCGATGGCGGCGATGCGTCGCAGAGCCGCCTCGCGCTCTCCGGCCTCGAGGGTCGTCGCCACCACGCGCAGACGGCGACGACCGACCTCGACCCAGATCTGGTCCGGATTGTGGGCCATGTTGATGAACCACGCCGGATGGGTGCGGCCTCCGCCAGCGGATGCCACCACCAGCCAGGCATCATCACCGTCGGGAAAGCCACCGAGCGGCACGGTCCTCGGCCTGCCCGAGCGGGCCCCGACGGTGGTGAGAATCAGCGCGGGGAAGCCCATCATCTCCGGCTGGCCGCCTCCCTTCGCCCGCCTGTACCTGGCGATCTGCAACCGCATCAGGGGCGCCAGGACCCGGTTCATCACAGCCGGTGCGCCGGCCCCGTGCGTTCCGCTCGGGGGAACTTTGATTCCCATCTCCTGCCTCCCCAATCACCCGGACCTTCACCGTGGGAACGCCGAAACTCCCCCGCGGGGGTGCCAGTCGCCAACCGTCGCCGCCTGGGCGCCGTCCGAAGCGCATCACGCGCGCCTAAGACCTGAGATCTCGAGCCGCCACCACCGAGGCGTCTGACTCAGGCTTGCCCCAGGCCGCGCGAGGAGTTTAGCGCGCCTCCTCGAGCCGGAGCTGGACTGCTGCCCCCGGGGCAGCCCGCCTCCGTGGGACACGGGTGCAGGCGGCCAGGTAGCCCCGGCACCTCACCGGCCCGCGCATCCTGGCTGTTGTCGTTCAGGTTGCGATCGGGTCGGCCCGCCCGGGAGCCGACGCCCCACTCCCAGACGATGCATTGCGGAACCAGCGGACAGAGACCCCGGGCCGAGCTCAGGCGTCCGACGCAGCCACCAGCTGCCTCAGGCTCCGCAGCGACTCCGCGCTGGTGTCATCTGGCAAAGAACATCCGGGCGCGACCAGGAGCCGGTCCCCAAGCTGCCGCCGCAGGCCCAGCACATGCCCTCGGCCCGCGTCCTCGCCAGGGACCGGGCCCCGCTCCGAGATTCCTCCCATCAGAATCCGGTCCTTGAGAAGCTGGGCGCCCTGCGCCAGCGAGACCGAACTCTCCTGCTCGCTCCAACCGATGGCGTCCACGGGGTAGTCGCGGTATCGCTCCACCTGGCCGTGGAGTCCTCCATGAATGTGCAGCATCCGCGCCTGGGCGCCCCGGGCACCATGCAATCCCATCAGGTCGTAGGGCACGCCGTACTCCGAATACTCCTGGTCAGACAGCAGATCCTGGCCCCAGCAGGAGTAGTAGATGCCATCTGCGCCAGCTCTCAGACAGTGCTCCGCCAACTCGGACACCAACCCACCGAGAGCGGCCAGCACCTCATGGACCACTTCGCGGGGCTCCTCCCGGACTTCCCGCAGCCCTTCCGGACCGCACCAGAGGCCGACCAGGCCCAGCGGGGAGAACAGGGTGACCAACAGCGGATCGGACGGCTCCAGCGCCCGGCGCAGCAGCTCCACACACCTCAGGTACTCGCCGGCTCGGCCGACTGTGGACACCTCTCCAAACGACCGCAGGTGGCGAACCTGTCGAAACGAGGTGAGGGAGAAGTCCTCGAAGAGGATCGGGATGTCCGGCATCAGCTTGGCGGCGGCCAGGCGGTGATCCCGGTAGAAGCCGGCGGTGGCGATCGCCAAGTCACGGGCAGAGTCCAGGCGAAAGTGCTTCCAGAGCAAGATCGGCGCGACCTCGCCCTCCTTCGGCGTCATCAAGGTGGTCAGCGGGTCGCGACCCATGTTCATCCCCCTCATGATCGGGCCTCAGCCCCAGCTCGTGACGAGGGCCAGGCGACGCGGCGTACCAATGGGCGCGCGCTCGCCAGGTGGATCACCTTGCCACATCACCCAGCGTCGACGGCGCCCAGATGAACCACCTCATTCGTTACGGCCGAGCGCCGGGCGGCCTCGATCACCCGCAGCGCCCGAATCCCAGCGCTGACCGGGATCGGAACAGGCCCCAGGCCGCGCAGGGCAGCTTCCATTGCCACGTAGAACCGGGAATAGGATCCAGCCGGCAGCGTCAACTCCTCTCCCCCGCCGCTGGTCTGCCCCTGGTGGAGGAACTCGGCTCGATGCTCGGGCCCAGCCGGACCCGCCAGCCATTCGTCAGGGGCAACGCTGCGGCGCAGCCGCTCCTCCTGAGGGTCCAGCCCCCAGGTCTCGATCGCACCTGCCATGCCCAGCACCCGGAACCGCGGCCCGAGCGCGGCGGCCACGGCCGACATGTGAAGCAATCCCAGCGCTCCATCCCCGAAGCGGAGGGCAAGGAAGCAGTCGTCGTCCGCGGCGCCTCCGCGGCGCCGGCGCAGCTCGGCGTAGACGGACTCCGGCGGCCCCAGGAGCTCGAGCGCCTGGTCGATCAGGTGGCTCCCGAGGTCCAGCAGCAACCCGCCCCCTTGCTCCGGGGACGAGGTGTCGCGCCAGCCTTCCTCCCGCAGCCGCGGCCGCCAGCGCTCGAAGCGGCTCTCCAGCACCCGAATGGTGCCCAGGCGGCCGCTGCCAATCACGCTCTTGACAAGGATGAAGTCGTCGTCCCAGCGGCGATTGTGGAAGACGCTCAGAAGCAGTCCGCGAGCCTGCGCGATCTCTGCCAGCGCCTCGCCGTGCTCCGCGCTCAGCGCCAGCGGCTTGTCGACCACCACGTGCCACCCGCGCTCGAGGCCAGCCCGCGCCTGGGGCAGATGAAGACGATTGGGAGTTGCCACCACCAACAGGTCGATATCGTCGCCGTCTCGAATCAGCCGCTCGAAGGTTGGGACAACTCTCACCCCTGGATGCCGGAGCCGAGCACGGCTCGCGCGGCCGGCGTCGCCCGTCACCACGGCGGCGAGCTCGAGGCCCGGGGTGGCGTCGATCAGGGGGCAGTGGAACACCTCCCCCGCCAGCCCGTAACCGACCACCCCGACCCTGGCCACAGCCGGCTCAGTCTACGGCCGTCGCCGTCCGGTGGGCGGCAGCGGGCGGAGTCCCATGCGACCTGGGGCCGGCCTCGAAGCGTGCGCGCGCGAGGTTATGGGTATGGTCTTGGTTGTGAGCAACCAAACCATTCGCCTGGGGAGGATCTTCGGGCTCGAGATCAGCTGCAACTGGACGCTGCTGCTGATCTTCGTGCTCATCGCCTGGACCATGGCGAGCTCCGTCCTTCCCGCCACCGCCCCCGGGCAATCGACGCTCGCGTACTGGGTGGCCGGAGTGGCTGGGACAGTCATCTTCTACGCCTGTCTGCTCGCTCACGAGATCTCACACGCCCTGATGGCCCGGCGCCAGGGAGTCAAGGTCGCCGGCATCACCCTGTGGCTGTTCGGCGGATTCACCCACCTCGACGGCCAACCCCAGACAGCTCGGGCCGAGGCCCTGATAACAGTTGTCGGCCCCGCCACCAGCCTGGTGCTCGCGGGGCTTGGCTTCGCAATCGCGGTGGGGATGACCGCGCTGGGAGCGCCAACCCTCATCACCGGTCTGGTCGGGTGGTTGGCCCTTCTCAACCTGGTGCTGGGGATCTTCAACCTCGTTCCCGCCCTGCCTCTGGACGGGGGGCGGCTGCTCAGCTCGCTGCTCTGGTGGCGGACCGGGTCACGCTCGGCGGGAGTGCACCAGGCGGTGCGGGTGGGCGTCTTCTTCGCCTACCTGCTCATCGCCGGCGGGGTGTTCGAGTTTCTCGAGGGCTCCTTGCTCAATGGCATCTGGCTGGCATTCATCGGCTGGTTTCTCATCTCCGCCGGCCGCTCCGAGGACCGTCAGACCCAGCTGCTGGCGCGGATTCAGGGAACTCCGGTCACCACCACCATGGTCGCGCCCCTGATCAGGATCCCGGACTGGCTGACGGTGGACCAGCTGCTGGGATCCGGGTCACGACAGATACCTCTCTATGGCCTCCAGGACCAGTCCGGTCAGCTCTCGGGATTCCTGAGCCTGGCCGACCTCGCGGGCCTTAGTCCGGGTGCTCGCCTTCAGCACCGGGTCAGCGACTTCTCCATACCCGCCAGCCGGCTCCCGACCACCACCATCGGCGAGGACCTGGGGGCACTGCTGACGCGGCTGGGACCGGCCGTGACCCGTGGGGTTCTGGTGCTCGATGGCGCCCAGGTGGTCGGAGTCCTGAACCCAAGCCCGACCGGGATGGGACCGGCGCCGACAACGACGCCGGGCTGGAGCTGGCCCGCCTGACCCGGGCGCGGACTGAGCGGAGCATCGCCCCCGGCGGCGGT
>JAJYWT010000211.1 GCA_021791345.1 bacterium | reverse complement strand
CGGCTTGAGGATGAAGCCCTCGGGGTTCTCGCCGAGGTCGACCATGGACCCGTCAGCACCAGCTTCGCTGCGGAGCCCAGCCAGCTCCTGGCGCAGGCCCGCGCGGAGCAGACCCGGCGCCGAGGCGTGGATGGTGTCCACTCCAGAGGTGAGGAGATTGACCATGCTCATTCGATCTCGCCCTGATCTCGAGCCAATGTACTTTGCCACCAGGGTGTTACAAGCACCCCTGGTGGCTGTGGGCTGATGGAACTCCACCTGACCCGCACGGCCGGCAGCGGGCCTACCGCGATTCTGTCTGGCGGATTCGCTCCGCTCATGCGGGATGGACCACACTCACTTCCGCTGAGGTCGAGTTGGGTTGGCCGCTGCCCGAAGTCGGCGGCGACTCTGGCCCTCGTGATGCAGCGGCCGAGGTTGGCCCAAGCCGCCCTCTCCGCTCCGGCCCAAGCCGCCCTCTCCGCTCCGGCCCGAGCACCGGGCCACCCGCTCTCCGCCTCATTGGCGGCGCGGGTGGCCCGGTTTGCGCGCAGGGCACAGCGGCTGAGTTCCACAACCTCGACCACCCCGTTCGCGAGCCAGGACCACATCGGTCGGGCAGCTGACTCACTCGGTTGCATCGGGTACGCGAGAGCGGCGAGCTCACGAGTGCTTCGCCCGGTCTCCGCCATCTCTCGCCTCCCGGTGATTCGCTGCACCGCGCCATGTGGTACGGTCCATTATATCACGACCACACGCGGAGTCAAGGGGTGCGCCAACCCCCACTCGCCCCCGAGCCCAACCCTCGGCCACTGGCTGCGGGACACCCTTCCAAATGGGCATCCCCTTGGATGGACCGGGCTCTGCGTGCCCCTTCAGCGGCCGAGCGGGGTCCGGCGAAAGACCAGGGCTGTCAGGTCGGCTGGCAGGTGGACCTCGATGACCGCCACCACCAGGGCATCCTGCTTCATGACCCGGTACAGCTGAAGCACCGGGACCCCGTCCGGCACGGCCAAGACCCGCTTGAGGTCCGGCGCCGGCATCATCGCCTCAACGACATCCTCTCCGTCCCCTGCCGCCATCCCCCGGCTTGCGAGCAGATCGGGAAGCCACTGACCGTCCAGATCCGCCGCTGTCAACCTCAGGTCCTGCTCGACCCTGGGGTGAAGCCAAGCACGACGGAGCGAGGGGATGCCCTCGGCCCCGTATCCCACCGACTCCTGCACCAGAACCGCCGTCCCGGCCTCCACCTGGAGCAGACCCGATATCCAGGGAGTCGCGGGCAACCGACGCGTCGCCGGCTCGATCGGGGCGCTGAGCCGGAACGACCTCACGGGACCAGATCCGGTCGCACCCCCATCCACGCACGCCGACAACCGGGCCGAGCTCACCTGTGTCGCGTCGACCAGTCTCCGATCCGCCTTGGGGTCGCGCACGAAGCTGCCAGCCCCGTGTTCGGCGACCACCATCCCTTCCTGCTTCAAGAGGCCGATGGCGCTCCGCACGGTGGTCCTGGTGACCTGGTAGCGGGCCATCAGCTTGCGCTCCGATGGGAAAGCCACCCCCGCCGGCAGGCGCCCCTCCGCAATGTCCTGGCGCAGGTGATCTGCCAACTGCTGATACAACGGCACCGGGCTGTCCCGTTCCAGGGTGGGGCTCACAACTGCTCCAGTTTAGCTGGTCCGCTCCAGATGCGTCTGAGCCATAACCTGACGCAGACCAACTTTGACCTATGCCGTGAGCGGCGTACCATCGCGTCCATGGAGGGACGCGAACCCTTGGCGATGTGGTATTCCCGTAGCGTCAACCAGAACCGCCGGACCCAGTCCCGATTGAACTGCAGCAACATCGAGCGCAAGGTGCGCCGGTGCGGGGAGAGACTGCGGCCGGCACGCCAAACGTCCGCCATTGCGACGGACGCGGACCGGGCCACGCGACAGGAAGCGGGCGGCCGCCCGTGAGCAGCTGTTGGAAACCCCCGCGATGAGGCATTCCCAAGTGACGTCAGGCAATCAAAGCAAGGGTTGGCCCTCTCAATTGGTCTTGGTGGCTCTCGGGCTGCTGGCCGTCGCCTTCGCCGCACGGACCGCAGTCGTGATCGGCCAGGAGTGGCGGGAACCCAATTACGCCATGCCGGTCTCAGTGGTGGCCGTCGCCGCCTTCTGCGGAGTGCTGACCATGGTTGGCGCTTACGTCGCCGCCCGCGACACCAACGGACTGCGCCCCTGGTTGACAGTGCTGACGGCGCTGCTCTTCTTGTGGGGATTCCTCACGATATTCTCGATCGGGCTGGGCCTTCTCCTGGCTGCCATCGCCAGCTTGGTGATCCGCCTGCGCCTCACTGACCACTCGCCCCTCGGCGGGCGCCACTTTCTGATTGGGGGAGGGTTGCTGCTCTCCGTCGGTCTCATCCCTCTCAGCGCACTGTCCATGAGCGGGCCTGTCGTCGGGTGCATGCCGAGCGGCGTGCAGAGCAGTGTTCCGATCTGGACTCTTTTCGGGTCTGCCAGCGGCCGAAGCGGGATGACCAGCAGCGGATCAGTGTCCTCCCAGCAAGCCGCAGGGCAAGTGACCGTCGGCGGCACCACGTACGGATACACATGCACGAATGGCCGACTCACCAGCTTTCAACCTGGGTGAGTTCTAGAGCCGGGGGCGGTGTGCGCCCCGTTGGCCGGCTCACTCACGGATGAGTCACCCAAGCGGGGCTCTCCCACCAATCATCGCTCCCGTCCCTCTCTCGGCGGACTGCCCGTAACAAGGAACCGTAGCGGCTGTTCGCTGACAAAGCTGTAAAGTCAGCTTTGGAGTATCCGTCTTGGCGGAGTTGGTTCTCAAGTGATCCCCGGCGCTGCAGAGCCCCGCCCTACTGGCAAAGTCGGATCTGCCCCGGCGGTAGAATCAGCGACGTGCCCCACGAGCGCGACGTGCAGGTCTTCGATGACCGTGCGCCCACGTACGAGACCGGTTGGCGGGGCGGCTGGCATCAGGACATCGCTCGGCGCACCGCGGACATCGCTCTCGCCTGCGCCGTCGAGCCGTCGCGGATTCTCGACGTTGGCTGCGGCACGGGGTACCTCCTGCGCCTGCTGGCCTCCCGCATCCCAAGAGCCGTGGAGCTGGTCGGCGTTGACCCGGCACCCCACATGGTCGACGTCGCCCTGGAGGCGCACACCGGAGATGCACGGATCCGCGCGCTCCTCGGCGCTGCCGAGGACCTCCCGTTTCCCGATTCAAGCTTCGACCTCTTGGTGAGCACCACCTCCTTTGACCATTGGGTGGACCAGGGGGCCGGTCTGCTGGAGTGCGCGCGGGTGCTGGCGCCTGGGGGCCGGCTGGTGCTCACCGACCTCTTCACGTTCTGGCTGTGGCCGACCTTGCTCGTGGGCAGGCGCGGGCGGGCCCGGACGCGTGCACGGGCGACTCGGCTGGTGACTGCGGCTGGGTTTCGGACACCTGTCTGGCACCGGACCTATGCGACCATCCTCAGCACTGTGACCGCGATCCGCTGAGGGCAACCTTGACACCGCTCGGCCTGCGGGCTGAAGGGCGTCGGAGTGGAGGGGATCGCTGTCGGCTGCTCTATGTGGAAAGCCTCATCGGCTCCGCCAAGACGGATACCCCCAAGTCAGCTTGTCTCGGGGTCCACGGAAACCGTAGCGGATGCCGTGGGAAATCGCCGGACCCCACCGACCATCAGGTTTGCCAGGGGCAACAGCAGCGCCGCCACCGCTGCCGCCCACAGCATGGCTCGTGGCCCGATCGCGAGCACTAGGGGCCCGGCAACGGCGTACCCAATAGGCAGGATGGCGACTGATCCGAAGTAGTCATAGGAGCTGACCTGGGATAGAACATGCGCTGGCACGTCGCGCTGAATGCTGGTGTCCCATATGACCGTGAACAGCGCCGGCCCCAACCCGATGAGGGGCGAGACGATCAGGACCACGGCAACTGGAGCTTGGGCTGCGAGCACCGCTAGCACTGCCACGAACCCCAGCATTCCAGCCAGCGCGACTATCAATGGGCGGCGCGGCCGCAGGCGCAGGCCGAGGATCGAGCCCAAGATCGCTCCCACGCCGCCCAGGCTCTGCATCCAAGCCCAGGTGGACGCGCCGCCAAGATGATCGAGGACAAGCACGGGGCCGGCAACGAAGAACGGCGCCCAAACGATCAAGTGCCAGAGGGAGAACTGTCCGACGACGCTCCACAGCCAGCTCCGGGACGCGAACTCCTTCCAGCCCGCTCGAAGCTGGCGCAGAAGGGGCATTGGCGCCGCAGCCGGTGTCCTCCCCGCGTTCATGCGCAAGAGGAGAACAGAGGAGATGGCGTAGGTCACGCCAGCCCCGAGCACAGCCCATCCCGGTGAGCCCAGCGCCACCGCAAGGCCGGCGAGCGCCGGCCCGATTATCGAGCTCAGCGACACATAGAGGCCGCGCAGGGCATTGGCCGCCTGGAGATGTTGTGACGAGACAGTCTCTGGGATCAGCCCGGTCATGGCAGGATGGAAGAATGCCGTTGAGGCCCCCAACACGGCATAGGCGATGGCGAGCTCCCAGATGGAGCCGTGCCTTGTCAGCAGCAGAGCGCCTGTGCAGAGGAGTGCCAGCGCCCGTGTGACGTCGCTCGCTATCACCACGGCTCGACGCGGGATGCGGGTCCGAGGATGCGCCGCCAAATAGCACCAGGACGATCTCCACCACCGTTCCGCCCGCCAGCACCGCCCCGAGTGCCGCCGCCGAGCCCAGGCCCTCCAACACCGCGAAGGTGATCGCAATTGGGGTCATAGATGTGCCGATCGAGGCGAGCGACCGGGCCTCAAACAGGATGCGAAAGTCTCGTTCTCGAAGTGGCCCCACCCGAGTCCGCCACCCCGACACAGCTCGAATCATCGTCGGATTCTCGCACGGGCCCAGGGATCGACTCTGATCACGAGTCGCAGGCGGGCCACGCCATTAGCCTCCTCGCCCGACCGATCTCTATACTCGGTGGTGAAACTCACACGAGGAAGTGGGGACACCATGGAAGATGCGACGCCTCCGACGCCTTACCTTCACTGCCCCGGTACCGCTCGGGAGGTGTTGAACTTCTACGGGCATGTGTTCGACTGCTCCGTTCAGCTGCACACATTCCAAGACTTCAACCGCGCAGATGGGCCCGCTGACGCGATTGCCCATGGTGGTCTCACAAACGGGCCAGTCCGGCTCTTTGCCGCCGATGTGGCCGGGGACGACCTCCCGTTCCGATGTGAGGGGTTGATGTTCTCTCTGTTGGGCACCGCTGACCCCTCAACTCTGAGGGACTGGTTCTCCAAGCTGTCGGAAGGTGGGCGGGTTGTGGATAACTTGCAGGCGCGGCCGTGGGGAGCATCCGACGGCCAGGTAGTCGATCGGTACGGTCTGCACTGGCTTATCGGATACGAGGAGAGCGACCCGGGCTGAGGAGGAGGCCCTCCTCTGGACCGGAGCAGGGCGCCCTCCTCTTGCATCTGGAACTGGCCGGATATGAGGGCGAGCCGCGGACTCACGGCCACGACCAAGCGGGCAGGCAGGTTTTCTCCTTTGCCGAGGGACACGCGGATCCGAATCCGTCGGACCTGGACTTTGGGCGGGTGGCTGACATCGGCAGGATGATCCGGGAATTCCACGATGCCGACACCCTGTTCGCGCTACCGCGTGGATCCGTGTGGAATGTTGCCATTCTTCCTGACTACGAGGATCTGATCTGGCATCACGACCTCGCCCCTTGGAATCTGGCCCGCAGCCCGTCCAGCCTCGTGTTCATCGATTGGGACGCACCCGGGCCGGGGTCACGACTCTGGGACCTCGTCTATGCCGCGCACGGCTTCGTGCCGCTCGCGGAGGGCTCCTCCGTCCGCGACCTTGAGGCCGCCAGCAGACTTGCCAGCCTCGTCGACGGCTACGGGCTAGACGAAGGAGGCCGCCACCAGTTCGGGGCGTTGCTTGTCCCGAGGATCCGCTCCATGTACAACCTCCTCGGACAGGGTCACCGGTCCGGGCGTGAGCCATGAGCCGGCTCTGGCGTGAGGGGCACAGAGCGGTCTGGCCGGCCGACGCCAACTACGTCGAGGAACGCATCGGACTCTGGGACGCCGCAGTCAAAGCCTGAGGAGTCCCGACGCCGCCTGCCTCCAGACTCCGGAACTCATCAGGTGGGACATCCTGTGGCGAGCGCTTGGCGTCCAGATCCCACCCACGACGGAAGCGGTTGACGGGCCACTGCCAGCCGCTGCGGTGAGCTCGGTCACGTCTTCCAAGGGAGTCCGCTGGCTCCGGTCGCGCCGAGAAGCCGTGGGTCAAGGCGAAGACATTCCCCCACCGTGGAAGGTGCCTCAGCCTTGCGGCTATGTTGCTCGGCGGGTTGCCGTCACGGTTGCCGTCAAGCGTATGGGTCTGGCGCCCAAACCACTAGACATCAAGCCTCCAATCGAGATCAAACTGGCGGAGGGAGAGGGATTCGAACCCCCGGAAGCGTTGCCGCCTCAGCGGTTTTCAAGACCGCCGCAATCGACCGCTCTGCCATCCCTCCAGAGGGAAATTTGAGATCAGATCACTCCGATTCTGGCCGTGACTCCGGGAAGCTTGATCCAGCCGTTGATCCAACCCAAGAAATGTGCTGGTCCTACAGGACCGCTTCGAGGGCATCCGTCCCTTCCTGGTGCATCGCCATGGCCACATGAGAATACCGATCCACGGTGATCGTGACCGTCGTGTGCCCCAGGAGATCGGCGACGACATTTAGGATGCACCCCTTGGCCCAGGAGCAGAGTAGCGGCGCTCTGCCCCGGATAACGGGGGAGCGGGAGAGGGTAGCCAGGCGCCCCAGCAGGCCAGCCGTTCGACCCGGATCAGGAGGTTGGGAGCTTGTGGCTCCCCTTGAGCGGAACACGCTCCCATGCCACGCGCTGGGTGTCCATGGCTGGCTTGGCCCCAGGCTCCACCACATCGCCCATCACGACTGGGCGCGTGGCAACACCAGTCTTGGCAAGCCAGGCAGCTCGCTGCGCCGCCCGTTCAACATCGTGGGCATCCACAGTGGCTGATATCTCCACTACGCAATAGACTGGAGCGGACCCGGCCCCGCGGTCCCATACGAAGATGCCATTGGCGTCACCAAGAGCGGCGCGCTCTTCGCGCGGCAACGCCCCAGCGATGACCGCTGGGTTCACCAGTGCCTCCAGATCGGCGGGAGACAAGGGCCTAACCGTCCCGGGGGCTGCCCCAATCGCGTCTTCCACATGGAAGGGAGTTCGCAAGACCCGCGCCTCGTACTGCTTCCCCCAGAGGTCACCCACCCGGCCATCGGCCCGCTCTGCCTGCTTGGCCACCCGCACAAGCCACTTTTCGCTTTGCGCCTGACTAGCAGTGAGCCCTTCCATCCCAGCCGTGAGCTGGTCCACTCGCTGGGTGAGCTGATCCATCCGGGCCCCGAGCTGCTCCACTCGCTGGGTGAGCTGATCCATCCGGGCCCCGAGCTGGTCCACTCGCTGGGTGAGCTGATCCATCCGGGCCCCGAGCTGGTCCACTCGCTGGGTGAGCTGGTCCATCCGGGCCCCGAGCTGGTCCACTCGCTGGGTGAGCTGATCCATCCGGGCCCCGAGCTGGTCCACTCGCTGGGTGAGCTGGTCCATCCGGGCCGTGAGCTGCGCGACCAACCCAGGCAGGCCCAACAGCTCCTCGGTGAGGAGTTCACGCCTGAGCGTGTCGCGAGCCTCCGGGTTTGTCCGAACTGCCCGGATCAGGGCGTCGAGATCAACTGCCATGCCCGAAGTCTAATCCTCAGCTCGAGCCTACCACGACAGCTCAGGCTCGTTCTCGGTACCGTCCTTGGCCCCGCAGTCACAGTCTGGGCCGCAGCCACCCTGGCCCAGCCACCGGCTCGCGGCCTGGGGAAGCGCGTCAAGAGAGACCTGGCATGTGGGCGAAGACGTGCCTCGGCTGGCGCTATGCTTCGATCGCCCGCCCCGCCTCACTGAGCCGGAGCGAGCCCAGGATGGCGTCGCACCAGACATACCAGTTCGACGGACGCCCTTCTGGCCGCTGCCGGGAGCGGCGGATCTTCAGGGTGCATACCTTCCGCTCCGTCAGCCCGGCGGGATCGAGTGCGTCCCGCAAAACCTCGGCTATGGCCGAAGTCCAGGATGAGATCGTCGCCGAGGCTGAGCTGTGCCCGCGCATCGGCCTCCGCGACGACGACTACAGTGATGGCACGGTGTGGCCTAGAGCAGCGGTGGCAGCGCTCGTCGATCCCGACCGGCCCTACATCGACCGGTCAGCGCTTGAGGTAGTACTCGGCCGCCATGATAGGCGCGACGGTCCAGCCCACTTGGCAATCCTCCAAAGGTCCAATGCTGGCCCCGGTCTACCAGGACTCCGCCAGGTCGGAAATGCGTTAGGAACCGGTCCACTCCCACCATCTTGCTCAGGTCGCGGCCGCCTGCCACCCGGCGATGCCCTTGTCACATGCCACGGCTCCATGGGCGGCTTTCAGTTCTCGACGTCCCTGATGGGCACGCAACCGGGCTTGTCCTCACCCCAGCCGTAGCGGTAACGGGGAGAGGGTCCAGGGGAGCGCTTGAACAACTGCGGTCAGTGGGGACACACTCTTCGTCGGAGCCGACACCAGGTGAGCACTCACTCACCCAGGCGTGCGATGCAGGGCCGCCCGCTGGTCCATCCTGATCGACGGTGGCGCTCGACATCGCCTCCTTGCGCATCTCAGAGCCCCGGAACGGGGGGACCCTCAATCCCCGGATCCGGCGGCTCCCGGGGGGCCGCATGGTCCCCCGCGGGGGGCCCTGCCAGCAGGAGTCGGGCCACCCGGCAGAGCCATCCCGCCGGTGGCCCCGGGGTGCGGGCCGCAGGCCGTCACCGGCTACCTGAGAGACTCAACCCCACATGTTGGCTTGCGACGAGTCTGGGACCGGGTGCCGGATGGGCGTGGACTCTTGAGTCCAAGCGGGTCCGGCCCTCCACACACTCCTCACCCGGGGTCGCCGTCAGGCGATTGGGATGGACCGCCTCCGCTGTCGCACGCGACTGAGTGGATCGAGCGAAGCATCCAGGGGAACTTCGGCGGGCAGACCCGGGAAGGCATGGAGATCACTGGCTGTCAGGTCATCGGCTCCACGTTCACTTCGGCCGTGCTGGAGCGGGCGAGGATCACCGACTCGGTGTTTCGCGGTTGCGATCTCTCTGGCACCATCCTCCGCGGGGCGTCGTTTGTGCGGGTCGAGTTCGTCGGCTGCCGCATGCTGGGGGTCACCATCCCTGATGGCAGTTTTCATGACGTGCGCGTCACGGATTGCCAGATGAAGATGGCGGTGCTGCGCATGGCAAGGGGAGCCCGGATCGCCTTTGATCGCTGCGATCTGCGCGAGGCTGACTTCTACGCCGCGCGCATTGACGGCCTCCGCCTGTTCGATTGCGACCTCACGGGAGCCGAGTTCTCACAGGCCGCGCTGGCTGGGGCCCGACTGCATGGGTCCAGATTCGATGAACTCAAGGGCGCTGCCTATCTTCGTGGCGTAGTCATCGACTCGGCCCAGATCGTGCCCATGGCCCTGCAGATGTTCTACGGCATGGGCGTCAAGGTCGACGACGAACGCGACCCTTCAGGCCGGGCATGATTCCCGCACCGGCGCCTCGCAAATGACCCGTTGGGGCACGGACAGTCGCGTCGGCGGGGACGCGGTGGCGCCTTGATCGGGACGCCTTGGCTCACCGGCGCTGGACCACTCGGCCGGGTGCCCCAAGGCTGGCAGCCGTCCGATGGGAGGTCGTCCGGACCCCCATGTGGCCCGCCTTGAGGCGCGCAACCGTGGGTTATGGGCGATTTTCAGGGGCTGACGTCGACCCCTTCGCGCGCGCCTTCAACTTCCCGGCAATTTCGCGCCCGGTGCTCTGTGCCATACCACCGTTTCAGATCGGTCCCGTTGGCCCACCCGACGTGGAGCGAGTCCACCGCAATCGCTCAGCCCTCCGCAACGTGGCCGTGCGCGCCCGAAACCGCCCGGCACGACCCTCCGTCGGGCGCGATCGGAGCATCCGCAAGCACCCTTTGCCCTGGGTTCGTGGGCATCCTCGGTCAGTGGCGATCGGCGCCGCCGCAGACCAACTCAATTGGCTGGCGGAAGGATCTCCTCGAGGCCCGCCAGATACGGTCGGAGCGCGTCGGGAATCCGAATCCCCCCATCCTTGGTCTGGTAGGACTCGACCAGGCAATCCAAGGTTCGGGGCAGCGCCAGGGCGCTGCCATTCAGGGTGTGGACAAACTCGGGCTTGCCCCCCGCGGTGCGAAACCGGATGTTGGCCCGGCGAGCCTGGAAATCACCGAAGACCGAGCAGGATGACACCTCCAGGTAACGATCCATACCGGGCGCCCAGGCGTCGATGTCGTACTTCTTCCACTGCGCGAAACCCATGTCCCCGCTGCACATGAGCCGGACTCGGTAGTGCAGCCCCAGCGCCTGCAGCACCGACTCCGCATCCTGGACCAGCGTTTCCAACTCCTCCAACGACCCCTCGGGATGGACGAACTTCACCAATTCCACCTTGCTGAACTGGTGTAGGCGAACATAGCCCCTGGTATCCCGCCCCGGAGCCCCCGCCTCACTGCGCCAGCAGGGGGTCCACGCGACATGCCGGATGGGCAGGCGCTCTCGGTCCAGAATCTCCTCCCGGTACAGGTTGGTGACCGGGACCTCGGCGGTGGGGATCAAGAACCGGTCACCCTCCACCACGTGGAAGGCGTCCTCCTCGAACTTGGGCAGGTTGGCGGTCCCGGTCATGCACTCGCGACTCACCATGTACGGAGGGGCGACCTCCAGGTAGCCGTGCTCCCGCGTGGCCAGATCCAACATCAGCGAACTGAGTGCCCGTTCCAGGCGCGCACCCGCGCCCCGTAGCACCGCGAAGCGGCTGCCGGAAATCTTGACCGCGCGCTCGAAGTCGAAGATCCCGAGCCTGTCCCCCAGGTCGTAATGAGTCTGGGGTTCGAAGTCAAACTGCGGACGGTCACCCCAGGTCCTGACCACCTGGTTGTCGTCGTCTCCGGTGCCGTCAGGGACCGATTCGTGGGGAGGGTTGGGGACCACCAGGAGCAGCCCTTGAAGTCGGCTCTCCATCTCCTTGCGCCGCTGGGCGAACTCCTGCACCCGCAGCTTGAGCGCCGCCAGCTCTCCGCGGAGCGCCTCTTGCGCCTCGCCGCCGGCGGGCAGCTCCTGGAACCTGGCCGAACTGGACCTCAGCTCAGCACGCAGCGACTCCTCCTCGCCGACCAGCAGCCGGTGTTCCCGATCGAGCGCGAGGATCTCGTCGATCGGGGCATCCTCGCCCTTCCTGCGAGCGCCCTCCCTGACCAAATCAGGGTGATCGCGAATGAACTGAAGTGCGAGCACACCCTAAAGGGTACGAGAACCGTGGTCGCCCTCGGGCAACGGGCGCAGCGTGGGGAACAGCAGCACGTCGCGGATGCTCTCGGCTCCGGTCACCAGCATCACGAGCCGGTCGACCCCCATCCCGATCCCCCCCGCTGGCGGCATCCCATGCTCCAACGCTTCGACGAAGTCCAGGTCGAACGGCTGCGCTTCGACATCGCCAGCCCTCCGCCGCCGCGCCTGCTCCAAGAGCCGCTCCCTCTGCTCCAAGGGATCGTTCAACTCCGAGAAGGCGTTGGCAAGTTCCCGGCCCCCCACCACCAGCTCGAACCGCTTCGCGAACCTGGGGTCATCCCCCCGACGCGCCAGGGGTGAAACGTCCGCAGGATGGCCGACGACAAACGTCGGTTGGGTGATCTTGGGCTCCACCAGCTGATCGTAGACCTCGAAGAGTACCCTCCCGGGCAGGGCTTCGGCCGGAAGGTGGACGCCAAGGCGACCGGCCCGGGCTCGCATCTCCTCCGGAGCATCCCACAGACCGATCGCGTCGAAGCCGACCGTCTCCAGGACAAGGTCGGACATGGTGGTGACCGCGAACGGCTTCACCAACATCTCCGGCGGCTCGCCCCCCAGGGCCGCTGACGCGGCACAGGCAGACTGGACCAGAGCCTGGCACAGCTCCATCATCGATTCCAGGTCGCCGTAGGCCTCGTAGGCCTCCAGGAGGGTGAACTCCGGGTTGTGCCGAGGGGAGAGCCCCTCGTTGCGGAAGGTGCGCCCGATCTCGAACACCCGCTCGAACCCGGCCACCAGCAGCCGCTTCAGGTACAGCTCGATCGCGATGCGCAGGTAGAAGTCGGAGTCCAGTGCATTGTGGTGCGACCGGAACGGACGAGCATCCCCGCCTCCCGGAATCGGCTGCAGGATCGGGGTCTCGACCTCCAGGTAACCCCGCTGCTCCAGCTCCGATCGCAGGGCCGAGACGATCGCGGAGCGCTGCTTGAACACCAGACGATGCTGGGGGTCCGAGAGGAGGTCCAGATACCGCCTCCGGTACCTCAGCTCGGGATCCACCACCCCTCGGTGCTTGGCCGCCGGGGGTCGCAGGGCCTTGGCCAGCAGCGTGAGCCGCTCTACCAGTACGCTGGGCTGCCCGGAGCGGGACCGGGTCACCCTGCCTTGGGCTCCCACGATGTCCCCCACATCCAGTTCGTCCAGCAACTCCATGGCGGCCGGAACCTCCCGGCTGATCAGAAGCTGAATCCTGCCCGACTCGTCGAAGCAGTCGGCGAACGCGATCCCGCCTGCGCGCCGGATCCGCAGCAGCCTGCCCGCCACCAGCACGGACTCACCCACCGGGCCCGGTTCTTGCGGAGCGAGGTCGTTGGCCTGTCGGCAAGTATGGCTGGGGTGGAAGTCAACCCCCCAGGGACTGATCCCCCGGTCACGCAGAGCGAGCGCCTTGCGTCGCCGGTCCGCGAGCGCCTCCGGCAGTGGCTCGCCGCCGGCGGGCGGCGCGGGACTCACGCCACCTGGAGAATCTGGACCCGGCGCGACCCGCCCGGAGTCTCCACCTCGACCTCGTCGCCGCTGCGGCGTCCCATCAACGCCTTGCCCACGGGCGACTCGAGGGAGATCTTGCCCGACCCCGCGTCGGCTTCGGCGGAGCCCACGATCGTGTAGCTGGTCTCCCCGAACTCATCCTTGACGTTCACGGTCGATCCGAGGTGCACGAATCCATCAACCTTCTCATCAGTGTCGATGAGGCTGGCGTTGCGGATCATCTGCTCGATGGTCATGATCCGGCCCTCGACGAACCCCTGGTCGTTCTTGGCGTCCTCATACTCGGCGTTCTCACTGAGGTCGCCGAACTCCTTGGCATGCTTGATCCGCTGCGCGATCTCTGGGCGCCGCACGTTGATCAGGTGGTCTAGCTCCTCCTGCAGCTTCTGCAGACCCTCCTGGGTCAGGAGTACTGGCTTGTCCTGCATGGCTCCATCGCTCCTTGCCGGGTACGACCGGCCTCAGTGGCTCCCCTCGTGCCTAAGGTGATGGCACGGGCCGGGGAATTGGAAGTCTACCTAAACCTTGCGGGTATCGCAAGCTGCGCTTCGACACAGCTGTAGCGGGTCCTTCACCAGTTCGGAATTTGCCGCCCCCAACACGGGGTGCTACTCTAACGTTGGTTTCGGAGCGTGGAGGTCCGAGCCCTCAACTAGCCCCCCCCTCTCGGGGCGTCCCTTTCGGGGGGCGCCCTTTTTCTTTGGCTGGGGGACTCATGGGCTGGCCGGGTTCAGCTCCGCCAGAACTCGAAGTCCCTCCAGCAGGACGAAGGGGTCGACGAAGTCGATGCCGTTCACCAGTGGGGCGATGACCGGGGAGAGCCCCCCGGTGGCGACCACCTTGACTGGGATGGCCAGCTCGGCCCGGATCCGGGCGATCATCCCCTCGGCCTGCGCGGCCGCGCCGTACATGATGCCCGCCTGCATCGAGCTCACCGTGGTCCGACCCAGGACTGTGCCGGGGGCGACCAGGTCCACCCGGGGCAGGCGGGAGGCGCGAGCGAAGAGGGCGTCGACCGACAGCTGCAGGCCGGGCGCGATCGCCCCGCCCAAGTAGTCGCCCCGCTCGTCGATCGCGTCGAAGACCGTGGCGGTGCCGAAGCTGACCATGATCGCGGGACCGCCGTAACGGTGATGCACCCCGACCGCGGTCACGATCCGGTCGGCGCCGACGTCCCGGGCCGGGTCATAGTGAATCTGCATCCCCGTCTCGGTCCCGAGGCCGACCACCAGCGCGGCAACGCGGAAATAGGTTTGGCTCATCTCCACCAGGGGCTGGGTGAGAGGCGGCACCACCGAGCTGATCGCGACCCGGTCCATCGCCGCCGGCAGCCGCCGCTGCTGGAGGAATGTCAGAAGCTGCCCACCGAGCTCGTCGGGGGTCGCGTCCCGCCGGGTCGCGAACCGCCCGTGCGCGACCAAGCGGTCTTGCTCGAAGATGCCGATGGTCAGGTTGGAATTGCCGACGTCGAGCGCGAGCAGCACCTTGGGGCCCTCCGCCAATCGGGAATGACGCCATCTTCTTGGCTGCCGACTATATCGGGCGTCCCGCCCTGGCCGTTGCAGCGGCGCGGCCCCGTCGGCGATGGTCGATACTGGGAGATTGGGCGCGCCGCCACCTGGCCGCGCCACCACTCTTGATCAGAGGTAAGCCCACATTGTCCGTGAGCACCCCATCTCCTCGCCAGGCCGATACCGGCTCCCTTCGGATCGGAACCGTGACCCTGGACAACCCGATCTTCATCGCGCCCATGGCCGGGATCACCGACCGGCCATTCCGCGATCTCGCCCGTGAGCTGGGCGCGGGGCTGACCTGCACGGAGATGACGGCGGCGGCGGCGGTCGTGCGGGCTCCGGACCCTCTGCTGGAGCGGGTGATCGACCTGGACCAGAGCGAGCACCCCGTGGCCGCTCAGCTGGTCGGATGCGACCCCCAGATGATGGCCGACGCCGCCCAGGTCTGCGTGGCCAGGGGTGCCGACCTGATCGACGTCAACCTGGGGTGTCCGGTACCCAAGGTGGTGAAGTTGGGGTCGGGCGCCGCCCTCGCCCGTGAGATCCCTGCCACCGTCCGCGTCCTGCAGGCGATGGTCGACGCCGTGCCGGTGCCCGTCACTGCCAAGATGCGCCTGGGCTGGGATCACCAGAGCATCAACGCCCCAGAGCTGTGCCGAGCGCTGGAGGATGTCGGGGTCGCGGCGGTCACCATCCATGGCCGCACCCGGGCTCAGCGCTACACCGGCTACGCCGACTGGCGGGAGATCGCCCGCGTGAAGGAGTCCGTGCGCCACATTCCCGTGCTGGGCTCCGGCGACGTGCGCGATCCCCAGGAGGTGGAACGGCACATCCGGTCGGGAACCGTCGACGGCGTGGTGATCGCGCGCGGCATGATGGGGGACTGGCATCTGCTGCCCCGGACCGTCTCCCAGCTCCGCTTCGGGGAGCCGGGACCGGAGCCGACCTTCGGTGAACGCCTGGACCTGGCCCGTCGGCACTGGGATGCGGTGGTGGACCACCACGGGGAGCAGCGGGGGGTGCGCCTGGCCCGCAAGTACGTGGTGTGGGCCATCAAGGGCTGCGGTGGTGCCGCCCGGCTGCGCGCCCGAGTCGCAGACCTCCACACGCAAGCTGACCTGGACGAGATGTATGAGGAGATCCAAGCCGCTGGCGAGGGACCCCAGGGATGGCATCAGCCTTCGTTCTCCAGCGGCGAGGGGTGACTTCGGCTTGACCGCCGGGAGACGCCACCTGGTCTGCCCATACGGTTGCCAACCGGGGCGCTTCGAGCTGATCGGGGGCGCGGTCTTCGTGGATCCGCAGGGCCGGTATTTGAGCCACGAGGACCGCCTGGCCTCCTTCCGCTGCGAGATCTGTGGGTCGGTCGCGATCGATCTCGCCGCCGCCGCGGCCGCCCGGGCTCGCGACCTCGGTGCCGCAGCGATGGCGACGGTGGTCTGCCCCTCATGCCAGGCGCGCCTTCTGCCTCCGGACGACCCTGACCCCAGCTCGCAGTTGGAGTGCCCTGCCTGCGGCAGCGTCTTCTCCTTCGAGGAGGGATCCGAGCACCTGCTGGGTGCCTTCAGCGAGCCCGAGGAGGACCCGGAGGAGCCCTGACAGCCCCGGACGCGCCGCGGCCTAGCAAGGGCCGGGCACGGGGGTCAGGCGGGGTTGGTCGCGCTTCGAAAAAGACCGACTGGTCGGTTTATCATGAGCAGGTGCCCAAGCTGAGCGAGGCCACGCGCGCCGATCGCCGCCAGCGCCTGATCGAATCAGGCTGGCAATGCCTGGCCAAGAGCTCCTACGCGGACCTGTCGGTGGACGAGATCTGCCTGCAGGCTTCGATCAGCAAGGGTGCCTTCTACGGCTACTTCCCCCACAAGGAGGCGCTGCTGCTGGCGCTCCTCGAGGACGATGCCCATGCCATGGAGGACCACATGGCCAAACTTGCGGCGGCCGAACCGAGTGCGCTCATGCGCCTCCGATCGTTTGCCGCCTCGATGTTGGAGCACGCCCAGGCGCCGGGGCGGGCGCAGATAGCGGCAGACCTCTGGGCCGCGATGCTCTCCGATGCGCGGGTGCGCCGGGTCGTGGGCGCCAGCACCGCCCGCCGCAGGCGGATCCTCAGGTCCTGGATTGAGTCGGGCGTCGCCAGCGGAGAGTTGGTCGGCGCCCCCGCCAACGCGCTGGCGTCCCTGATGCTGGCGCTGGGGGATGGGCTGACCATCCATGCCCGGCTGGACCCCGAGGCCTTCAAGTGGGAGAACATCCGGGTCACGGTGGACCTGCTGCTGAGGGCGCTGGAGCCGCGATGATCTCCCGCTGGCGCCGACGCCTCCGCCCTCACCCCCCATCCGAAGAAGCATCCGACCGCGATCCTGAGAGTGCCGACCCCCACGCCAAGCGGTGGCAGCGCGCCGCAGCTGATCTGCGTGGCCTGGCCCACCGCCTGGGAGCGCGCCCTGGCACCAGAGGGCCCGATGCGGCACCCCCCAGCCAACCGCGACGCGGCCTGACCACAGCGGCCCTCACCTGGGAAGGGCGGCTCTTCGGAGATGGCTGGATCAGCTGGCGCACCCTGGGCAGCCGCCTGGGGAGTCGCATCAGCGCGCTCCCGTACGCGCAGCGGTGGCTGGTCCTGGGGGTGTTGATCGGGATCGTGGCGGGGCTCGGGGCGGTCCTGTTCTACACCGCCCTCCAGGTGGGAACCCATCTGTTCCTGGTCGATCTGGCCGGCTACCACATCCCCACCCCCGGAGGAGAGGGCAACCAGCCCGGCTCGTCGGGCTTCGCCAGACCGTGGGCGATTCCGCTCGTGGTCGGCCTGGGAGGGCTCATCTCAGGGCTCCTGATCTTCACCTGGGCGCCGGAGGCGGAGGGACACGGCACCGACGCCGCGATCGAGTCCTTCCACCGCAATCCGCGGGGTATTCGGCTCCGGGCGGTCGCCGTCAAGATCCTGGCGTCGGCGGTGACAATCGGCTCCGGAGGTTCGGGAGGTCGAGAGGGCCCGACAGCTCAGATCAGCGCAGGGTTCGGGTCGCTCCTCGCCCGCGTGCTCGACCTCTCCCCGGATGACGGCCGGCTGGCGGTCGCGGTGGGTATCGGCTCGGGCATCGGCGCCATCTTCAGCGCGCCCCTGGGGGGCGCGGTGCTGGCCGCCGACATCCTCTACCGGGACGACTTCGAGTTCGCCGCCCTCTTTCCGGGATTGGCCGCGTCGATCGTGGCCTATGTGATTTTCGGCGCCTTCGAGAGCTATCGCTCCTTGTTCCTGGTCCCGGGGGGATACCACTTCAGCGCTCCTGGGCAGCTCATCTGGTTTGCGGTGATCGGGGTGGTGGCCGGCCTGATCGGCGTCCTCTATGCCAAAGGCTTCTACGGGGTCGTGGGGCTCAACGCCAGACTGCCGATCAGCCGCAAGCTCCGCCCCGCCTTGGGAGGGCTGCTGGTGGGGGCGATCGCACTGGGGTTGCCCGAGGTGCTCGGCACTGGCTACGGCTGGGTGCAGAAGGGGCTCGGCCCCGAGCTGCTGCAGATCCCCCTTTACGCGGTCCTCCTGCTCCCGGTGGCGCGGATCCTGGCCACCTCCCTGTCCATCGGTACCGGCGGATCCGGTGGGGTGTTCGGTCCGGGGATGGTGATCGGCGCCTTCACCGGGGCCGCGATCTGGCGGCTCCTGGAGCCGGTCGCTCCCTGGGTGCCGCACGACCCGGCCGCGTTCGTCATCGTGGGCATGATGGCGTGCTTCGGCGGGATCGCCCGCGCGCCGCTGGCGGTGATGCTGATGGTCGCGGAGATGACCGGGACCATCTCCCTGCTGGCGCCGGCGATGGTGGCGGTGGCCCTCGCCACCTTCATCGTGCGCCGCTTCGACGACAGCATCTATCGCAGCCAGCTCCGCACCCGGTCCGATTCGCCAGCCTCGCGTCTCCAGTTCGGGCTGCCGCTGCTAGGCGGGGTGGAGGTGAGCGAGGTGGCCACGGAACCCCGCCTGGTCCTGGCGGAGTCAACATCGGTCAAGGAGGCGCTGGCGGCAGCCTTGAGCGCTGCCGTCCCCGGAGCCCCTGTCGTGGACTCGCAGGGGATCTACCTGGGAACGGTCGGCGTGGACGTGCTGACCCGGGCCGCCGCCCAGGACCCCCCGCCGGCCCTCTCCCAGCTGGTGGATGCCACCACCCCCACCATCGCCGCCAAGGCCAGGCTCGACCTGGCCCTGGAGGCCCTGACCCAGGCGGGTGGCCATTGGGTGACGGTCACCGACGGCGCCCGTCACGTCCTGGGGATACTGACCTTCGGCGACGTGGTGGCCGGCTACCAGCAGGCGCTCTCCAGCAACCTCGGGGTGATGACCCAGGTCAGCAGCCACACCATGAGCATCGAGGAGCGGATCGGCGAGGGGTCTCCGCTGGCCGGAAAGCCGCTGCGTTCGGTGAAGCTGCCACCCGGCTGCATCATCGTGACCGTCCTGCGGGGAGCCGAGCTGACATTCGCCTCGGGTTCGACCGAGCTTCAGGTGGGAGATGTCGTGAGCGCCCTGGCCGAACCGCGGCAGGGGGAGCAGATGCGCCAGCTCATGCGCGGCAGCGAAGGGCTGATCGACCCGGCTGTGGAGCGCGGCGGGCAGCTGCTGTGAGGCGCTGTGCCGAGATCGCGACCGGGCGGCGGGCTGGTGCTCGGACCGGCGCCGGCCGGGCGCTCCCAGCCGGACCCCAAGCTCACCATCGGGCTCGACGACCCTGAGCCCGCCCCGTCGGGCGTGCGGCGGCCGAGTCCCCATCGCTCCGCCTTGGCCTCCCGGCCAGCGCGGCGAGCGGGGCGCCACGGCCGCGGACAGGCGAGGTGTGGCGGCGCGGTTCCGATGTGGGACGGGACTCCCGGTCGACGCGACCTAGGGCGCCGGCTCCTTGGGGGCAGCGCCCCGATCAGTGCCGTGGGCGACCGGGCAGCGCGCGGCGTCGGCGGGTCCGTTATCGGGGGCCGCGGCCACCGTGAGCCGCTCGACCACCGCGGATTCCAGGTCCTCCCTGCCGTGAACCGGGCACCTTGCGGCGGGGTCGGCCGGCCCGGCGGGCTGAGCGGCGAAGCCCGGGGTCGTCCCCTCCTCGCGGGGCCGGAGACGGGCAACGGTCGGAGAGGCCTCGCGAGGGATGTAGCGCCCGCCCTGGCCGCCCGCGGCGTAGGTGAGCAGCGCCCGATCGACCTCATCCCCTTCCCCATCTGGGCCCCCGAAGCCACCCACCGCCACGGCGGCGCGGCCGGGCTCCTCGTCCTCCAGCGGGGTGCGATGCGGCTGGGCATTGGCGGTGCGCCCGAGCTCGGGCTCGATCAGCGGGGCCGCCACCTGCAGGGTCACCACAGCCAGACGCCTGGTGCGGGCGACCTTCTCGACCTTGGCCTTGATCCTGCGCCGCAGGTAGCCGGCCGGCATCTCGTGGAGCAGGTTGCGCGCCTCGGTGGACCAACCGATCTTGCGGTTGTCGAAGGTCAACTCCTCGGTCACCTCCCCCTCCGCGGCCGCCTGCTGCATCAGGCTCTCGTGGTCCACGCGGGCGAACTGCTCCTGGGCCCCACCGCACACCGGGCAGGCCACCGGCCGCACGCCATGGGCGGTGTAGCCGCACTCGCGACAGATGTGAACCTCCTGCTCGGTGACCAAGGCCGCCGTGGACTCCCGCCGGATCCCGATCGCGGCCGAGGCCTCCGGGGGAAGGATGTCCCCCAGGGCTGAGGAGACCAGGTCCTGGGAGATGATGGAGTGGCCCCGCTCCATCGCCCAGCGCAGCACCGCGGTGCGGGCCAGCCCCTGCGCCGAGCAGGGGATCCGCTCCAGCACCTCGTTGGCCTCCGGGGTCCACACCACCGAGGCCGCCCCCATCACATCGATGGGGGGCACGTAGGTCCGCGACGAAAGCATCACGCTGCAGGGGGCCAGCCGCAGCAGATTCTCGCTGTTGCCCCCGATGTCCATGCCCTGGTCGGAGTGGACGCCGATCCTGCCGCAGACCAGCAGCGATGCGTCCACCTCGCGGACGTAGCGAAGCACCTGCTCGAACGCCTTGCCGTCGAGCAAAGTTATCGGCAGATCGTAGCCCTCGGCGCGGGCCACCTCCTTGGCCACCTTGAGGTGGGAGGAGTAGATCATCGCCAGCCCGGTGTCGATGATCTCCTCGTGCAGCGCCTCCTGCTCCTTGAAGCGGAAGACCTTGCCGGCCTCCTCCGAGAGCACGTCGACGATGCCGTTGAAGAGCACGTAGTGCAGGTAGGGGTCGTAGACGGCAACCGCCTCCACCGGCAGATCCAGAGCTCGGCCCATCTCCAGCGCGGAACGCAGGCCGGCGAACGACTGGGGGGATCCGTCGATCGCGACCACGATCGGCCCGGAGAGCGGGTCCCGGCCCTCCCGGTGACGCACCACGATGGTGTCACGGAACGCCCGGCGCACCACCCGATCCACGCACGTGCCGAGCTGAGTCTCCTTGACCTGACCCAGCCCGCAGGCCCCCATGAGGACCAGATCGTAGTCGGACTCCTCGATGTCCTTGACCAGCACCTCCCAGTTCTTGCCATCGAAGGTCTTGGGGGTGAACTCCACGCCTTCCTCCCGGCAGCGCCGTTCGGCGGCCTCCAGGTAGGAGTCGGAGATGAGCCCCAAACCCTTGGTTATCAGGCTGTCATGGATCTTGCGCTGGCGCTCCAGCTCGACCTCGTCCTGGTACTCCTCGGGCAGGGTGTACTCCATCTGCTTGAAGCGGTAGTCATGCAGCCGCGCCGCGTAAACGTGGCTGCCGACAATCTCAGCCCCGGTCGATTTGGCGAGTCGGATCGCGACCTCCGCAGCCGCGGTCGAGTGATCCGAATTGTCCAGGGGCAGGTAGAGCTTGCGATACATCAGGCTTCCCGGTTGACGGATGGCTGCTTTCGTGTGATCGTAGCAACCTCACCGGTGCCGGACTGTCTTCGATGAGGGGGCTCGTCCCCAGCCCTGCGGCTGGCCCACCTCCGCGCCGCCAGGATTTGGCGACCGGCCCGGCGCAGCGCGAGCTGGGTCGCGTGCGGCCCGGGGGCGCCGAACTGCTCGCGCTGCCGCAGGGAGCGGCGGAGGTCGAAGAGCTGGGCCGCCTCCGGCGGAAGGCCGAGACCCGCGCCCTCCAGCTCCACCAGCCGGTCAAGGGGAATCCCCTGCCGACGCGCCCGTTGCACCGCACGTCCCACGGTCTCGTGGGCGCTGCGGAAGGGGACGCCGTGCGCCACCAGGAGCTCGGCCAGGTCGGTCGCCTGCAGTTCAGGATCCGAAGCCGCCTCGAGCATCCGCGAGGGCTGGAACTCCAGCTCCGCCAGCAGGCCGCCCAGTGCGCGCAGGCTGGCCAGGGTCGCCTCGACCGCGGTGAAGAGGTGACGCTTGTCCTCCTGGAGGTCGCGGTTGTAGCTCATCGGCAGCCCCTTGAGCAGGGTGAGCAACCCGATCAGGCCGCTGATGGGTACCGCGGCCCGGCCTCGGACCAGCTCCAGCAGGTCGGGGTTCTTCTTCTGGGGCATGAGGCTGGAGCCGGTCGCCCAACGGTCCGGGAGGCTCACGAAGGAGAACTCGGCGGTGTTCCAGAGGATCAGGTCCTCCGCCAGCCGCGAGAGGTGCACGCCCAGGAGCGCGCAGTCGAAGACGAGCTCGACCGCGAAGTCGCGGTCTGAGACCGCGTCCAGACTGTTGGCGGAGAGGCGGGCGAAGCCGAGCTCGGCGGCGGCGCCGGCGCGCGGGATCGGCAGAGTGGTCCCCGCCAGCGCGCCGGCCCCAAGGGGAGACTCGTCGGCCCGCTCCCGGCAGCCCTGAAGCCGCCGGACATCCCGGCCGAGCATCTCCAGGTAGGCCAGGAGGTGATGCCCGAGCTGGATCGGTTGCCCGCGCTGCAGGTGGGTGTAGCCCGGCAGGATGGTGCGGCGATGCTCCCGGGCACGCTGCAGCAGCACCTCCTGGAGGTCCGCCACCGCCTGCACCAGGCGGACGCACATACGCCGGACGTAGAGGCGGAGGTCCAGCGCGACCTGATCGTTGCGGCTGCGACCGGTGTGGAGGCGCTGCCCCGCCTCCCCGACCAGCTCGGTGAGGCGCCGTTCGACCGCCATGTGGATGTCCTCGTCGGAGCTGAGGACCGCGAAGGTCCCCGCCCTGAGCTCCTCCAGCACCAGATCCAGGCCCAGGAGCAAACGCTCGAGCGTGGCCTGCTCCAGCACCCCCGCCTCGCTCAGAGCTCGAGCGTGCGCCCTCGACCCCCGGACGTCGTCCTCGGCCAGCTCCAGATCCCACGGCCAAGAGGAGCTGTACTCCTCCAGAGTGGGAGCGGTGGGCTCCTGCAGGCGCCCGCTCCAGGCCTTGGGCGCCCTCCTTGAGTGCTCCTCCTCAGGTGGTGGCGTCAGCGTCCGGTCCTCCCCCCGCGATGCCGTGCGGCATCGAGCTCAGCAACGGCTTGGACTCCTCCCAGAGGTTGCCCTGGATCGCCGCCTGGGTGCGCAGCGGCAGCCCGAAGATGTTGAGGAACCCCTCCGCGGACTGGTGACGGAAGCGATCCTCGGCGCGCTCGTAGGTCGCCAGCTCGCGGCGGTAGAGCGACGCCGGGCTGCTGCGCCCGAGCAGGGTCACAGCTCCCTGACGCAGCTGCAGGCGCACATCCCCGGTCACGAACTGCTGGGTCGACCTCACAAAGGCGTAAAGGCTCTGGCGCAGCGCGGAGTACCAGAGGCCATCGTAGGTGAGCTGCGCCCACTCATCCGCCACCTGGCGCTTGAACCGCAGCACGTCGCGCGCCAGCGTGAGTGACTCCAGGGCCCGATGCGCCTGATCCAGGATGGCGGCGGCCGGCGCCTCGTACACCTCCCGCGACTTGATCCCGACCAGCCGGTCCTCAACATGGTCGATGCGCCCCACCCCGTTCCTCCCGCCCAGCTCGTTGAGGGCGACCACGACCTCGACCGCTGAGGTCTCACCACCGTTCAGGCGCACGGGAACCCCCTGCTCGAAATGGATCTCCACCGTCTCGCCGTCGGGAGGGGCCGCGGCGGCGGGGACGGTCCACTCGAAGGCATCCTCGGGGGGCGCTTGCCACGGATCCTCCAGCACCCCCGCCTCCACGCTGCGACCCCAGAGGTTGGCGTCGACGCTGTAGGGGCTCTCACGGGTGGCCCTGACCGTGAGCCCGTGCTCCTCCGCGTAGGCGATCTCCTCGCTCCGCCCCATGCTCCACTCCCGCACCGGAGCCACGACCTGTAACCCCGGCGCCAGCGCGCCCACCGCCACGTCGAAGCGGACCTGGTCGTTGCCCTTGGCGGTGCAGCCATGGGCCACCGCGGCCGCCCCGGTCTCCCGGGCCACCTCCACCAGCAGGCGGGCGATCAAGGGCCGGCCCAGGGCGGTGGCCAGCGGGTAGACCCCCTGGTACATAGCTCCCGCCTGCAGCGAGGGGAACACGAAGTCGCGGAGCAGAACCTCCTTGGCATCCACCACATGCGCGGCCACCGCGCCCGCCAGCAGCGCCCGCCGTTGCAGCTCCTCGGCAGATCTCGACTCGCCGAGGTCGGCCGAGAGGGTGATCACGTCGAATCCACGCTGATGGGTCAGCCAATGGACCGCCACAGTGGTGTCCAGCCCACCGGAGAACGCCAGCACACACCGCGGTCGTTCGCTCAAGTCTCGGGCCCTCCTGGGAGCTGTGCCGGGGGCGGCGCCTGCCTTAGGGCCTCCAGCTGCTGAGCCACGGACCGGGCTCCGGCCGCGGTCCGGGCAAGGATGAAGATAGTGTCATCGCCGGCGACGGTCCCGGCCACGACGGGAAGCTCCAAAGCGTCGATCGCGGCCGCCACCACCGGGGCCGCCCCCACCGGAGTGTGCAACACCACCATCAACCCCACCCGTTCCTGCCGCTCCAGCTGGCTGCTGAGCACCTGGCGCGCCCGCTCCCAGGGAGGGGCCAGCCGGCGCGGAGCCAGGTAGCGGCGCCCGGGACTCCCGGCGACGCGGGAGACCCCGAGCTCGCGGAGATCGCGGCTGACGGTGGCCTGGTCGGCCTCGATATGGCGACGGCGCAGTTCCTGGGCCAGCTGCTCCTGGGTCTCGATGGGCACCTCCCACAGGATCTCCGCGATCGCGGCCTGGCGCTCCCGCTTGCCCACCTGCGCGATCAATTGGTGAGCTCCGCCACCGCGCGCTCCAGGCTCCGGCGCAGCCCCGCCAAGGCCAGGGCGATCTCGTCGTCGGAGATGACGAGCGGCGGAGCCAGCCGGATCGTCGCGTCGCCGATGGGGTTGATCAGCAGCCCCTCCTCGATGGCGGCGGCCGCCATCTCCCGTGCCAGGGGGGCCGAGAGGCCCACGCCCAGGAGCAGGCCGCTGCCACGCACCTCGGCGACCGGCAGGCCCACCGAGCGGAGCTCCAGGATTCCCTCCTTGAACTGCTCGCCGGCGACGGCGGCCCGCGCCGGCAGGCGCTCCTCCTGGATCACCCTGAGGGCCGCCAGGCCGGCAGCGCAGGAGACCGGGTTGCCGCCGAAGGTACTGCCGTGATCGCCAGGCTCGAGGCAGTCGGCCGCCGGCGACACCAGCATCGCCCCGAGCGGCAGCCCGCCCCCTAGCCCCTTGGCGGCGGTCATGATGTCCGGGACGACCC
>JAJYWT010000111.1 GCA_021791345.1 bacterium | reverse complement strand
GACGCTCTGGCAACATTGCGGCGCAGATTTGGCGGTGCGCCCAGGGGCGCGAATGCTTCATCATTCTGCTTGTGCGAGTTGCGGTCTTGGTCAAGCAGGTGCCGATCGCTGAGGCGTTGTCCCTACGAGCGGATGGGCGCTTGCAACGTGATCACTTGGAACTGGAGATGAACGCCTTCTGTCGGCGAGCGGTGGCTCACGGAGTGGCCCTCGCCCGCGCCAGTGGCGGCTCGAGCACCGTCCTGACCCTGGGCCCGCCAGCTGCCGTGGACGTGCTCCGGGAGGCCATCGCGTGGGGCGCGGATGCCGGAGTTCACGTCACGGGATTGGAGTTTGCCGGCAGTGACACCCTGGCGACTGCCCGGGCCTTGGCTGCCGCGCTCCGCCGGACTGGCCCCTATGACCTCGTGCTCACAGGGCGGAATGCGGTGGATGCGGACACCGGGCAGGTGGGGCCGGCGGTGGCGCAGTACCTCGAGCTGCCCTTTCTGGGCGCGGCGACGTCAGCCGAGGTGGTGGGGAGCACGGTACGTGCTCAATTGGAGCGCGAGGACGGATGGTGGGTCGCGGAGGCCGACCTTCCAGCTGTGATGTCCTGCGGGGAGCGACTGTGTGCCCCATGCAAGATGCCCCCCGAAGCCAGGGCCGCCGTGGCGGAGGACAGGATTTGCACCTTGTCGGCGGCGGAGCTGGGACCCGGGCCGTGGGGAGAGGCCGGCAGCGCCACCGTGGTCGGAGCTGTTCGGGTCCTGGAAGTGTCCAGAAGGCAGCACACGCTGCACGGGCCGGTCCGGCTGCAGGTTGCTCAAGCCCTGGACCTGCTCCGGCGATCAGCGGCGCTCGCGGCGGTCTCCGCCCCCAGCCTGCCTTCGGTGGTGGGTGAGAGCAGCGCCCGACTGACTTCACGTCACCTGGGGGAGGTTGGGTCTGGAGGAGACGCCCCAGCTCGACGAACCGGGCGGCGGATCGTGGCTGTCCTGCTCGATCCGCAACGGCTCCAGCTGGCGCAGGAGCTGGTGGGTGAGGCGACGAGGCTCGCCCGGACCCTCGGAGGGGCGGTGGTCGCCATAGCATGTGCTCCCATCGCCGACGACTTGGTCGGTTCCTGGGGTGCTGGCCACCTGCTCCGGCTCTTGGGCCCCGGGAGTGCTGAAGGCGTCGCGGCCACCGTAGGTGCCTGGTGCGCCGCCACCTCTCCGTGGGCCCTGCTTGCGCCCGGGACCATGTGGGGCCGGGAGGTGGCTGCCCGGCTTGCGGTTATTCTCCAGGCCGGCCTAACCGGTGACGCGGTCGAGCTGGCGGTCGACCACGAATCACTGATCTGCTGGAAGCCGGCCTTCGGCGGACGGCTGGTGGCATCCGTAACCGCCACGTCTGCTGTCCAGATGGCGACCGTACGGCCGGGGGTCCTGCCGGTGCCGGAGCCCGGCAGTCGGGTGGCCCTTCACCAAGATCTGCCAATCATCGGCCCCAGCCAGGTGCGGGTGCTCGAAGAGGTACGCGAGGACGACATCGAGGCCCTGCTCCGGGCGCCGGTGGTGGTGGGAGTGGGCACGGGCGTGGCCCCGGATGAGTACCCTCTGCTGGACCCGCTGGTCGGCGCCCTGGGTGCGGAGATAGCAGCGACCCGTCGGGTCACCGACCGCGGCTGGCTGCCACGATCCCGCCAGGTCGGGCTGACGGGAATCAGCATTCGTCCCCGGCTGTACCTCGCCATCGGCCTCTCAGGCAAGTTCAACCACATGATCGGAGTCCGGGGAGCAGGTTGCGTGCTGGCCGTGAACAGCGACCCTCAGGCCCCCGTATTCGAGAGCGCCGACATCGGGATCGTCGGAGACTGGCGAGAGGTGGTGTCCCAACTGTCCGAACAGCTGGCGCAGACCGACAATCCGCTCGACCACTTGGCCGGGGAGCCGTTCTCAACCAGCATTCCCGGGCACGGCCAGCCCCCACCTGCCTCGAAGAGCTGAGGGCGTCACCGGCGCCGGGAGCAGCCAGGCGGAGCGCCGATCCGACTTCGCACCGTCCACACCCCCAGCTCCGGCCATCGAAACTTTGATGTGAGCCAAGGGTGTTTGGCCTCGCCGAACACCCCCTCGGTGGACGCTCACAATGACCTGCTCGACGGTGAGTTTGCGCCCCCCGTGGCCTCCGCCGCCCGTGGCAGATAGAGTCTGACCGCCGCTCCGCCCTCTGGCCGGTTGTGGAGCTCCACCCTGCCGTCGTGTGCGACCATGATGATCCCAACTATCCAGAGGCCGAGACCCGTCCCCGATGCCGACCCGCCGGTGGCGTTGAAGACGGTGGGGCGCCCGTTCAACCTCCTCTGGGGTGACACGACCAAGACCTCCGGGAACCCAGGCCCCTGGTCCCGCACCTCCACCAAAACCTCTGCGGCTTCCTGGTGAACGAGCACCTCAACCGACGAGCCCGCGGGAGTGTGGCGCAGAGCGTTGTCCAGCAGGTTCGCCACAGCGTGTCGGATCCAGAGTTCGTCGATTCTGGCGGTTGCTCCCGGCTCGGCGTTGAGCACCAGGAGCACTCGGTCATGCTGGGCTCGGTCCCGGAACGCAGATAGCTCCGAAGCCACCGTGGCACCCAAATCCAGCGCTGCTGTCCGCATGACCAGGTGGCCTTCGTCATCCCGCGCCAGGACCAGCAGTTCGCTGATGACCCGGGCCATCCGGTCAACCCCCGCCATGGTGCGGGTGAGGTGACCACGGACTTGAGCGGCGGGACGCGCGGGACGGAGCGCCAACTCCAGTTCGGTCCTCATCCTGGCCAGGGGCGTGCGCAACTCGTGGCCAGCCGCGGCCACGAAGTGGCGCTGGCGGCGGAGAGCGCTGTCCAGCTCCTCCAGCAGGTGGTTCAGGGTCCTCGCCAAGGCGTGGAGCTCGTCGCGGGTGGCAGGAACACGCAGCCGGCGTCCGAGGTCGGCGGCAGATATCTCGGCCGCCTCCGCCCGCAGGCGCTCGACGGGCGCGAGCGCGGCACCGGTCACCACCCAGGCGCCGATCGCAGTCAGGATCACCACCAGGGGACCGCCCAGCAGCAGGGCCAGCACGACCCGGCGCATCATGTCGTCGATCTGGTCCAGCGACGTCCCCACCACCACGACCCTCCCGGTGGTCCCTGCCGGGGATGCCAGGATCAGCCGGGGACTCGTCCACTGCGGTCGGCGCACCTGCAACCACACCGCCCCCCGCGCTGCCAGGCGCAGCGTGGAGGTGCTCAGGAGAGACAAGTGTCCGGCCGAGCTAGTCGTGAACTCGACGACCGCATTGGTGTTCACCAACTGGACCACGCTCTGGTCGATCTGGGAGACCACCAGGGAGGTTCCCGAGCCACCGTTCAGCAGGTGACCCTCCTGGAGGGCGCGGACCACCCGTTCGGAGCGCTGGCTCAGCACCTGTTGCAGGGTGGCCCTGGCTCCTCCATCCAGGCTAAACGCCAACAAGGCGCTGCTGGCGGCCACGAGGATCGCCGCGCCGCACACCATGAGGAGCGTGAGCCGGACGCGGATCGGCACTCAGCCCCGTTCGCGCGCGGTTAGCCGGTAGCCCACCCGGTGGACGGTCTCCAGGTCCACGCCCCCGTACGGCATGCCGAACTTTCGGCGCAGGTGACCCACATACTGGGTGACGAGGTTCGACGACTTCCCAGGTTCATCTCCCCACACGTGGGCGAGGAGCGTGTCGCGAGCCAGCACGATCCCTGGCCATCTCATGAAAAGCTCCAGCAGCGCCGCCTCCCGGCCGGTCAGCTCCACCTCCACCTCCCCCCGCCACGCCCGCCCGGTCATACGATCGAGTCGGAGCGCCCCGACCTTCAGAAGCTCGGGACGCTGCTGTTCCCCGCGCCGGACCAGGGCCCTCAGCCGGGCCAGGAACTCCTCCAGGCTGAAAGGCTTGGCGAGGTAGTCGTCGGCCCCGAGGTCCAGGCCCTGGACGCGGTCGACCACCTCCCCGAGGGCGGTGAGCATCATCACCGGCACCAGTCTTCCCTCCTCGCGGAGGGTGCGGCAGACCGCCCGACCATCGAGGCCGGGCAACAGAACGTCGAGGATTACCGCCTCGAACGCCCTCCGGCGTATCACCTCGAGCGCCACGGCGCCGTCGGCAGCAGCCTCCACCACATAACCCTCGTCCACCAGGGCCTGCTGCACCAGTCGCGACATCTCGGGATCGTCCTCAACCAGCAGCACCCGCGGCGGCCCGGCCACCACACGCAACCCAACCCCTCGCTCGGAGGGGTCGTCA
>JAJYWT010000068.1 GCA_021791345.1 bacterium | reverse complement strand
AGCTGGAGGTAGCTGACGGACTGGCCATGTCGATCGGTGGCTCGCGTCTCGCGCAGATACATTGCCTACCACTTTAGCAGCTCTGCCCGTTCTGCACAAGGGTTGACGGCACCCTGTCTGTGCCTACGCGTTTCGCCTTGCGCAGCACCCCCTCGAGATCAAATGAGGCCCTCTGAACCACCTCAACTCCGATTTACTGCGGAACCCAGGTCTAAGTCTTGTCCAACCAGCGTTGGACGGTGAGTTGCTGGGTCAGGGGCCCGGCTGAACCGCCTGCTGCTCTTGAGGCACCGGCTCAGGCGGCAGGTGCCGGCCCTGCAGCAGCATCCAGGCCCGCCCCAGGGCGACCGCCAGCGAGACCACCAGGATCGCGACCAAGGTGTCGATCGCGTGGTGCAAGGCCGGGTTCGCCAGCAGCACTCCGGCGGTGGCCAGCTCGGCCAGGTACATCCCCATGGTCACCAGCGAGAAGCCGTTGTTGAGGCCATTGCCTCCCAGGGTGCGTCGCAGCCGGAGCGTTGCCGCCATGCCGAACGCCGCCATCAGAGCCGCCACGTAGCCCAGGTTGTTCCCCGGCAGAAGAGCCACCAGCGAAACGAAAAATGCGTTCACCAGGCTGGTGAACGCGCTGCCCGCCAGCGCCTGTCCACGTTGGCTCGCCCTGTCCCCGTAGATTGTCTCGGGACGCAGCGCCACCGCCACGAACAGGAGCCCAATCAGGGTGCCCGCGGCCCCGACGGTCGCCTGGAAGAAGGTCTGGTAATCCGCGGGAACCGTGAGCAACCTCCTGGGGGATGGCCACCATCGTCGCTGCGTGGCCATGATCGCAGACCGGCTGGTGCGTGATCACCGTGGGGGGTCTGGCCCCTGGGCGGGCACAACCGCAATGGTGATCTACAATCTGGCCATGACTGCGGTGGGTCGCCCCCTGGGACCAGCTTCGACAAGAGCCTCGGACTCCGACCGGGAGGCGGTGGTGGCGGAGTTGCGCCAGCATCACGCTGAGGGTCGGCTGACGACCGAGGAACTCGATGAGCGCGTGGGAACCGCTCTCAGCGCGCGCACCCTGGGTGAGCTCGGGCCCGCCCTGGCCGACCTGCCGGCCCCCCCACCCCCACCGCCTCCACCGCCGACCCTCTGGCAGCGGCTGCAGCCGCGAGCGGGCTATCTGGTCGGCTTGGTCGTGCTGGCCGGGGTGCTCGGGAGCATGATCGCCGGGACCATCGGCGCTGGTGGACATCCCCACGAGGGCTACTCGTTCTCAGTACCGTTCCTGTTCTTCGGCTTCTTCTGGCTGCGCCGCGGCCGTTTTGGCTGGTCCAGGTACCGCCAGAGCTGGCACGGTGGCCAGCCCCCGCACGATCAGAGCTGAGGGCCGTCTGCCCGCTGGGAGAGGTCGGGTCAGAACCGAGACCGGGCGTGCGCCATGCCAGGCCTCGCTGGAGGGTGCAGAAGCAGGCGGCCTCGGGACGAAGGGCGCTACCGCCTCATCGCGTGCCGGATCACCAGGATGCTGATCTCGTACAGGAGGATGAGCGCGATGGACAAGAAGGTGGGGGTGAAGGGATCCGCACCCGGGGTGATGACCAGCGAAACCGCCACGATGGCGAAGTACGCGATCTTGCGCCAGTGGCTCAGCTTGCGACTGTCCACGATCCGCAGCGCCCCCAACAGGCACAGCACCACCGGCATCTCGAAGGCGATGCCGAAGATCACGATCACCAGGGCGAAGAAGCTGAGGTAGGACCCTAGATCGGGCAGGTAGACGGCGTCGCTACCCAAAAAGGTGGAGAGGAAGGTGAGCCCCACCGGCATGATGAAGTAGGCGAAGGTGGCGCCCAAACCGAAGCACACCAGGGTGCCGGCCACAAAGGGGCCGAACAGGCGCCGCTCGTGGCGCGTCAGCCCGGGGCTGATGAAGGTCCAGATCTGCCAGGCGATGACCGGCAGGGAGATCACGATGCCGGCGGCCGCCGCCACCTTGAAGGGAATGGAGAGCCCCTCCAGGGGGCTGGTCACGATGACCTTGTCGCCGAAGGGGGAGCCGGAGCGGTGCTGCAGGGCCAGCATCAGCGGGTGCTCCAGAAGCTGGATCAGAGCGTGGTTGAAGGCGAACGCCAGAGCGGTCGCTCCCGCCCAGGCGATCAGGCAGACGATGACCACCCGCCGCAGATCCTCAAGGTGCTCCACCAGCGTCATGGCGGGTGGCTCTTCAACCGGGCCGCCACCGAGGTGGCGACCCGGCGAAAGGGGAGCCCTGAGGGGTTGGGTGGCCATGGCGCCCTCAACCAGCCGCGTTCAGTTGCCCTGGATCTGGTCGGGGGCCGCCACCGGCGTCGTGCCGTTGCCCGGTGCCGCCACCGGAGTCATCTCGGGGGTCACCGCGGGGTTGAGGGAAATCGCGCTCTTCAACTCCGCGCTGGTCGCGTTGAAGCCGCTGGCCGCCTGATTGGAGGCGTGCTTGAACTCCTGGATGGCCCGGCCCACGCCCTGGCCCAGCTCGGGCAGCCGCTTGGGTCCGAAGACAACGAGTGCGAGCAGGATCACCAGACCCAGCAGAACGATGTGTGACGGTGCGAGCATCTCAAACTCCTTGTGTGAACGAGCTTACGGTTGACTTGCGCCCCGGGGTTGCGCCCCCGGTGACATGGCGGCCTGGGGCATCGGCGGGCCAGCTGGCCGTGGCGACCGCACCCTCGCGGACCTCGGCGCGGGCTACCACCTTGCCATCTCCCCCCCAGAGCAGGTAGCTACCGGAGGGAAGTCTCGGGAAGACCGCCGCGAAGGCGGTTTTGTGGGGCAGGGAGCGCATCAGGACGAAGACGTGCTGGCGCTCCATCGGCGTTCCCTCCTCGCTGATCTCCAGCTCCTCGCCGAGCATGGACGGCTCCGCCAGGATGATCAGGGCTCCGTGGCCGGGGCCGATGTCGACCATGACCCCCGTGGTCGGCCGGTCGATGCAATCTGACTCACTCACCGCTGTTCGCCTCAACTTCCGCTCGGCGCCGCACAGGAACTGCCGGCACCGGAGACTACGCACCGGCACCGCGGCCGGATCACCTGCCCGCGGCGCCCCCCGAAGAGCTCAGGTGAGCGTGGCCTCCACCAGCACCGGCCCTCTGGGCGTGGAGTCGTGGGCGGCCGGCTCCTTGGTGATGGCGACCTTCAGGAACCCCCGCGGCGAGCGAGGCATCCGGTAGGCGCCGGACGCGGTCATGTCGCCGACTGGAATCGCCTTGAGGCTGCCCTGCTGCAAGGACATGTACCAGACGGTGTAGGCCTGTCCGGTATGGAGCGGCGGGACCCCCGAGAGCAGCACGTAGGTCGCGCCGGTCGCCGGATCCGTCACCAGGGCCGCCCTTGCCCGACTGCCGGCGGTCGGGGTCAGAGGAAGCACCTGCGCCTGACCACTGGCGATTAGGCGATCCACCGGGTTGAGCGCGGTGGCCACCAGCCCCCTTCCTGGGGACGGAGCCGAGAAGTGTTCGTTCAACCCCCAGCCGCCCGCCGCGAGCATCAAAATCGCCGCCACCGCCGCCACCCCCCACGCCGCGCTGGGGCGCGCCCACCAACGACGGCCGGGCGAGGCGCTCGCGATTGCCGGCGCCACCTGGGGCCGGTGCACCTCGCGCATGATCCGCTCTCGCAGCTCGGGTGGAGGCGCGACCTCATCCACGGCCTCGCCGATGGTCATCGCGATGGCCCGCAGCGCCTCCGCCTCCCGGCTGCAGGCGGGACACGCCTCCAGATGCGCTTTCACCTCAGATTCCTGGAGCGGCTCGAGTGAGTCGAGTACGAAGGCGCCCAACAGGTCCTGGGCCTGGTCACAGGTCAACCGAGTCTCTCCTGGGGATGTCCGCTTGTTCACAGCTCGGGCGCCTCCGCAGCCAGGGTCTCAGCCAACAGGCGACGCAGCCGCTCCAGGGCAAGCCGGGTCCGGCTCTTCACCGTGCCCACCGCGATGCCGGTGCGCTCCGCGATCTCGCCCTGCGAAAGGCCCCCGAAGTAAGCCCACTCCAGTATCTGGCGCTGCTCTGGCGGCAGCTCCAGCAAGGCTCCACGGACGGTGTCGGCGCGCATGCCCTCGGAGGCCAGCCGCCAGGTGTCGCTCACCGCGACCAGCTCCAAGCCATCATCGAGGGCGCTGTCCCGCTCCTTGGCGCTCACCCGGCGCAGCCTGTCGATGGCCCGGTTGCGGACCATGGTGAGCAACCAGGTGCGAACGCTGGCGCGGTCGGGACGGTAGGCGGCGGCACGCTTCCAAAGGGACACGAAGGCGTCCTGCACCACCTCCTCAGCGGCGGCGTGATCTCTGAGCATGCGCACCGCCAAGCCGAAGGCGACCCCGGCGTGGCGGTCATAGAGTGCACCCAGCGCCGATTCATCCTGAGCGCGCAGCCGCCACATCAGCTGGGCGTCGGTGTCGGCGCCCGGCAGTTCCGCAGCGCTGAAGACGACTGACTCGACCATCCTGTTGTCAGCTTCTTCGGCTGGCATGTCCGCCTGGATCACCGGGTCAATGTCCAGGGCTGTCTCCCATCACTTGACCGACCACGATACGCCGACGTCGACGACGGGTCTGCGGGGTCGGGAGGGGGCGGCCCGGAGGGGGCCCTGCGCCTCTTGGCCCGCGCGCGGGCCCCCGCCTGATTGGGGAGAAGACTGGTGACCCAATGCCCTGGGGTCCACACTCCACCCGTGCCCGTCATGCGCGGGCTGGGGAGCCACGATCGCCGCAGGGCACCCGCGCCATCCCCGACTGCACGCCTCCACAGCCGCGGAACCCGACCCACGACCGATTCAGCACCTCGTCGCATGGCTGGTCGAGAATCACAGGACATGGCGCAACCACGAGACGAGGAGGATGCGACCGGGACGAAGGCGGCCGGCGCCGGCAGCCGAGACCTGTGGTCGACCGTGACCGCGGTCACCTCGATCACCCTGCCCACCTTCCTGGTTGGCACCCTGGCGGTCCAGCTGCGCCACTCGCTCCACTTCGGGCCGTTTGAGCTGGGCGTGGTCGTGGGCTGCAGCTACGCCGCCAGCACCATCTTCGCCATCCCCTCCGGCCGGCTGGCCGAGGAGTTCAGCGGGCTGCGGATGCTGCGGTACGCCACGGCCGTCAGCGGCCTCGTGATGCTGCTGATCGCGGCCGCCGTGAATTCCTGGCCAGAACTGGCCGCTGCCCTGGTCCTGGCCGGGGCCAGCAGCTCCGGCGGGCAGGTGGCCGCCAACCTCTTTCTGGCCCGCCGGATCACGCCTGGGCGTCAGGGTCTGGCATTTGGAGTCAAGCAGGCATCGGTGCCACTCGCCTTCCTCCTCGGGGGCCTGGCGGTGCCTGCTCTCGCCCTGACCGTGGGCTGGCGGTGGGCGTTCGTCGGGGCCGCCGCGCTGGCGGGAGTGGCGCTTCTGGCCCTGCCGCACCCGCGGCTCTCGCTGGCGGCCCAGCGCCGCCACGCAGCCGCCCGTCGGCGCCGCGAGCCCACCCTCCCACTGGCTGCGCTGGCAATCGGATTCGGGCTCACCCTGACCGCCTGCTCCTCCCTGGGGGCATTCTTGGTCAGTTCGGCGGTCGCGAACGGGCTGACCGCGGCCGAGGCCGGCTTGCTGGCTGCCCTAGCCAGCGCCTTTGGGGTCGCGGTCAGAGTCCTGGTTGGATACCTCGCCGATCGCCGGGGCGGCCGCCATCTGGTCTTTGTGATCGCGATGATGCTGGTCGGAGCTGCGGGCTTCGCGCTCCTGGCGGTCGGCAGCGGACTGCAAGCTCCGTTCCTGTTCGTGCCGGGAGCCGTGGTGGCCTTCGGAGTCGGCTGGGGCTGGAATGGGCTCTTCAATTTCGCGGTGGTCCACACCCACCCGCTCAGTCCGGCCCGCGCCAGCGGCATAACCCAAACGGGGGGACGGCTAGGGAGCGTCGTCGGCCCCCTTGCGTTCGGCGCTCTGGTCAGCCACGTCGGGTACCCCGGCGCCTGGACCCTGGCCTGCGCGGAGATGCTGCTCGGAGCCGCGACCATGGTGGCCGCCCGGACGCTGTTGGCGCGCCGCCTGGCGGCCGAGTCTGGCCAGCGCAAGTCGGCCCCGGCCCAGTCGAGCTCACCGTTCTGAGTCCCAGCATCAAGGGCCCGGCGCCGCAACGGGCTGGTCCCCACCACCCGGACGCTCTCTCGCCCGTGTCTGGGTGGTCTCCCTGTGGCTTGATCCTCGCGTTCCCAGCCGCTCATACTCTGAAGCGCCGTGTCCCCAGTGCCATTCCAATACCTTCACCACCTGGTCACCGTCCCGGTCCTCGTTGGCGGCACAGAGGCCAAATTTGTGCTCGATTCGGGGATAGGTCTTACGCTTGTTTCGAGTTCGCTCGCCACCGCAGCGGGCTGCGAGCCGACCGGCGCCACGTACACCGGACACCGGATGTCGGGACAGGAGGTGACAATCCCACTGGGCACCCTGGGCTCCCTCGCCCTCGGAGGCTACGCTCGCAAGGACGTTGCCGTGGGCATCTTCGACATCGCTGGTCTCGAGGGCGTCGAGGGCTTTCTGTCGCTTGACTTCTTCCGGTCAAGGCCGGTGACAGTCGACTACCCATCGAGAGCACTGGTCCTCGATGATGCCGACGCTGTGGCCGCCCGCGCGGATTCCGGGCTCGCGGTGGACGTCAGAGTGGCGCAGGACGCGCACTCTACGACCGTCTTCCTCCCCCTTGATTTGCCGGGACGGAGGTCCATTTCGGTCGAGGTCGACATGGGGAGTGACTCGTTGATCCTGGATGAGGCGCTTGCGGATGATCTTGGGATCAACCTCGTCGACGCAAGCACCCAAAGAGTCGAGGGTCGGGATGAGACGGGCCATGAGTACGTTCGCTACTTCACCGCTCTGCAGGGCGTGGTCAGTGTGACCGGGGCACCCTCGATCTGCCAGCGAGATCCCAAGGCGATGTTCCAGAAGATCATCTATGACGGGCTCGTTGGCGATGCCTTCCTCAGGAACTTCGTCGTCAGCTATGACCTCCCCAACGCCCGGATGATATTCGCGTTACCGAATGGGCTTCTCGCCCGTGAGCAGACTTAGCCCGGCCCCCCATCTGTCTACTGCAGTAGGGCCGCATCAGACATCAGGTGCCGATGCGCGGCTTGCCGCCCACCGACTGCGATGGAGCAGTGCGGCTGTGCCCCTGTGACTGCAGTCGCGGCCGCGACTGTCCGGCGCCGGAGGCGGGTCCACCAGGAAACTCCTCGCGGCAGGCACAGGGTGCGCCTCACGTCCGCGCGAGCAGGCTAAAATCGCAACGATCTGATGGAAGTCCTCTTGCCCACACCCCTACTGCGCCCGCTTCTGCCAGCGCCCCTTTCCCACTTGGACCGCGATCGACGGCCGCCGTTGGACTGGCCGGCAGCGCCCGCAAGACGCCGCAGACGCACTGATGGAACAGGCGGCCAAGGAGAGCGTGGCCCGCTGCCCCGAGACTGGCTTAGAAGTCGTCGGCATCACTGATCACAACCTCGCGCTAGAGCTCAAGTCACTCGGCCCGCTGGTGCAGACCCAGGGGGTCACCTTCCGCTTGCCTGACCCCGGTTCCGAGGTGGTCGCGGTCAGCCTCTACCAGGAAGTCCTCCAGCCCAGAGACGGCCCGCGAATGACGATGAGGGGCGGGGTCTATGAGGTGGCGATCCCCAGACCGCCGGTCGATCGCATGGAGTACCTGTTCAGATTGCGATACCGCAACGGGCAGGTGACCCTCGGGACGGATCCGGGCAATCCGCGGCGAGCTCCGGGGCCATTTGGCGACAAGTCCGTGATCGAGTTTCCGGAGTATCGAGCCCCTCGATGGACCGCCTCATCCGCACTGCCACGGGGCGAGGTTCGGGACTTCGACATCCCCTGCCCGACCCTTGAGGGGGCGACCCATTGCCGCCTTTGGTCATCTCCGGGAACCCGCAGCGAGCAATCGCTGCCCCTCCTCATCGCGCTGGACGGACTCGAGTACGACCTCTACTCGTCGCTCACCCAGTTCCTGGACCAGGCCGCGCGTGCCGGTGAGCTGCCGCGGATGCGCGCCGCCTTGCTGCATCCCGTGCAACGCGACCGCGACTACTCCGCGTCCCCGGATTTCGCCTGCTCCCTGCAACAGGAGGTGCTCCCGCAGCTCGCAGGCCGGGTCTCGATCCGCCCCGAGCCAAGGGCCCGGGTGGGGATGGGTGCCAGTCTGGGTGGGCTTGCCATGCTGCATGCGCATTGGAGCCAGCCGGAGCTCCTGGGAGGGCTGTTCCTGCAGTCGGCCAGCTTCTTCAATCACCACTACTTCTCCCAGAGTCTGAGCTTCGAGCACATGGAGCGGATCTGCGCCTTCACAGAGTCCATCCACTCCGCCTGCCACGCGCTGGCACGAGCCTCGGTGGTGCTGACCTGTGGTACCGTCGAGGAGACCTTGCTGGCCAACACCGCTATGGCCAGCAGCCTGAGCCGCCTGGGATACCGATGCGAGCTCCAGCGCCTCCGCGACGCCCACAACTGGATCGCGTGGCGCGATGCCTTCCGTCCATGGCTGAGCCAGCTGCTGGCCTGCCTCTGGTCCAGCTTGTGAGAATCCACTGATGCGCCGGGATCAGTGGGTGGTGGAGTCGGAGGGCGCCGGCGCGGCCACGGTGCTGGCGTACGGCCACTACGGGCCACCCCTGATCGTGTTCCCCACCGACATGGGCAGCGCTCACGACTTCGAGCAGCGGGGGATGATCGACGCTGTCGGACAACTTCTGGAGCAGGGCCGGGTCAAGCTCTACTGCGTCGACAGCTTCGACCGCCACTCGTGGCGCAATGCCAGTCTCTCCCTGGAGGAGAGGGCACGAAACCATGCTCGCTTCGAGGACTGGGTGGTGAACCACCTGGTGCCGCGGATCCACCAGGACTGTCTGGGACGACTCGACATCGGCGTCATCGGCTGCAGCTTCGGCGCCTACCACGCCGCCAACTTCTGCCTCAAGCGGGCGGACCTCTTCCCGAGGGCGCTGTGCCTCTCGGGCGTCTATGACGTGTCGGTGGTGGGCGGCGGGTGGGAGCGCGGCAGTGAGAGCTACTTCAACAACCCCATGGACTATCTCGCGCACGCCCATGGCGACCATCTGGAGTGGCTCCGGCGGCGAGCCCACCTCACCCTGGTGTGCGGTCAGGGAATGTGGGAGGACACGACCGGAGCGCTGCAGTCCACCCGCGCCTTCGCGCGGCTGCTGGCTGAGAAGGGGATATCCCACGAACTCGACGTCTGGGGGTACGACGTGCCTCATGACTGGCCCTCCTGGCGCCAGCAGCTCGCCCACCACCTGCCCCGGTTCTGCTGAGTTCAGTCGAAGAGGAGGCCCTCCAAGGTGGGTTCTCGCGGCACCTCCGGACCAACCCCAAGCATGGTCTCGTTGGCCAGCTGCTCCACCACCGCCGGCAGCGAACCGGTGCGCTCGAAGCAGCGCAGCTGCCGGTCCGCGCTGCTGCCTTCGGCGAGGATCTGGTGAAGGTACTCGACCTCGGCGCGGGAGCCCAACTCGTCGAGGACGTCGTCGACGAAGTCCAGCAGCTCCAGCGCCAGCTGCCGCATGGGCACCTCCTGCACCTTGCCGAAGTCGATGAGCCGCCCGTCCAGCCCGTGTCGGAGAGCCCGCCACTTGTTCTCCGCGATGAGGTTGGGCAGGTACTTGCGAAACCCCAGATTCGACTGTCGTAGCTTGAGCAGCTTGGCGCAGATCGCCTGGATGATGGATACCAGACAGACGACCTCATCCACCTTGGTCACCGCGTCGCAGACCCTGAATTCCAGGGTCGGGTACACGCAGTGGGGTCGCAGGTCCCACCAAACCTTTTTGCCGTCGTCGATGCTGCCGGTTTGGACCAGCAGCTGCGTGTAGTTCTCGAAGTCGTCGTGACAGCTGAACTCCGGGGGTATCCCCGTCCTGGGAAAGCGCGACCACACCACGCTGCGGTAGCTCTTAAGGCCGGTCTGCCGGCCCATCCAGAAGGGGCTGGAGGTGGACAGAGCCAGCAGGTGAGGTAAGAAGTACCGCGCCTCGTTGGCCACCTCGATGCGGAGCTCAGGGTCGGGGATGGCCACGTGCACATGCATCCCGAAGATCAGCAGCTCCCGGATCACATCCTGCATCTCCTCCTCGAGCATCTTGTAGCGCTCGAGGTCGGTCACCTGCTGCTCCTGCCAGTTCGCGAACGGATGGGTGCCCGCCGACGCTATGCGCAGATCGAAGGGGCGGAGCAGGTCGGCCACCGCGCGGCGCAGGCGGGTGACCTCGGTCCGGACGGCCCCCACGTCCGCACAGATCGGGGTCGCGACCTCTACCACCGACTGGAGCATCTCCGCCTTGACATCCTCTCCGAGCAGTGGGGTTGCCTGCGACAAGAGGGTCTCGATATGGGAACGCAACTGCCCCTGCCGATCAATGATCTGGAACTCCTCTTCCACACCGAGGGTGAGCCAGCCTTCTCTCACTGCTTCATCTCCACCAAAAATGCCGGAACCACGCTGCCCGAACCGGCTGTGAGATTCAAGAGCGCGGAGGAGGAGAGCCGGATCAAGAGCCCGCCCACCCGGCCATTGAAGAGGTACGGGTCCATGTCCCTGGCGAGGCTGAGCATCTCCACCTCGTCACCCACCGCCACCGGGTACAGATCGCGGGGTACCTCCACGGCGGCCTGGACCACGTAGGACTGCGTCAGCGCCACCGCCAGCGTCTGCTCCCACTCCCGCTGGCTCACCAACCAGCCCAGCACCACCCCTTTGCCGCCGTACTCGTCGTTGGGCTTGAGGACCATGGTCTTGCGATTCTGGACCACGTAGTCCACCAGATCGGGGATGGCCCGGCCGGCCCTGGTGCTCGGACCCGAACGCACCTTGCGGGTCCAGGGCACGTAACGCCGGATCGCCTCCAGCTGTGCTCGGGTGTAGAGGTGGGCATAGCCCTCGTCCGACAGCAGGGCCAGGCTCATCTTCTTGTGCAGCAGCTTGGCCCGAAAAGAGTTCACGACACACACCGCGCCGTCCAGATAGGCTGAGCACAGGGCCTCCCAGGCGCCGTCCGTGGCCAGCAGCTCGCTCTCCAGCACCCGCCGATAGACGAGGTTGATGGCGATTCCCGACGGCCCTCGGAGCACTCCTTTGGAGTACTCCAGCTCCGCCGGCTCGCAGATCAAAGTCCTGACCCCGCGACGTTCGAAGGCGTCCCGGAACAGCTCGAACTCCCGCAAGGTGGGCAGGTTGGGCCAGTCGACGATGGCGACCGTGGGAGCCCCCCCGGCGCTGGCGAAGTCGCGAAACGCTCGCAGCATCACCTCAAGTTGACGGTCGCGACATGCCACCGGCTGAAGCTGGTACTTCATCCGCAGCTCTTGGACGGCCGGCATCTCCCAGAAGATGCGGCTCAGCTCTTCGCCGTAGGCGATCCCGGCCGGCGATTCGGCGTTGTACTCCACGTACCCGACCTCAGACGCCCAGAAGCTGTCAAGTCGCGAGCCCGGCGACGAAGGCCGGTATCCAGGGTCAGCCAGGGCCAGGCGCTCCTCCATCGGATCCAGGTCCAGCTCCTGGCGCAGTTTCGGGTCCTGCAGCAGCGCGGCCTCGAGCCGGCTCAGGGCCGCCCACACGATCTGTGCCGCCCGGCTGGCCTGTTGGTACTCCTTCCGGGTCAGGAACTCCGGCCGAAGCGCTACGCACAGCGGGTGACTGCCAAAGTAGAGCCCCCGCTCACGCTGACCCTGGTGCAGCACCTCCACGCTGCTGGCGCGGGTGTCGGGATCAGCCATGAGCTCGTCGAAGTCGCGGCGGGCCCTTCTGGCCGGGTTCACACGAATCGCCACCAGCGATGAGCACCCCGCCAGGGCGGGGACAGCTCCCCTTTCGCATAGCTCAAGACGAGAGCGCACATCCGGTCCAGCACCCAGTTGAACCCCTCATCCTTGATGGAGAAGCTGTCGAAGTCGGGGGCGGGGTTGAGGAAGTCGATGGCGTAGAGGATGCCGTCGCGGACCGCGAACTCGACTGTGTCCATGTCGTAGCCCAGAGCCTTGGTGAGCGTCAGCGCCTGCTCGGCGGCGCGGTCCCGCAGCTCCGGCGGCGGTGGGCGGTCGATGACGTAGCGCTCCATGAAGGGCCTGGTGGGGTCGTAGCGAAAGACCATCACGTCAGCGCCGATCACCACGCAGCGCAAGTAGTCGTCCCACTGGATCCGCTCCTGCAGGATCATGGTCTTGGTCCCGGTCTGATCGTAGGCGCGGATCAGGTCGTCCAGGCAGTCGACCATGTACACATCCCGCCAGCCACCCCCGGTGTTGGGCTTGAGCACCGCCGGGAGTCCGGTGTAGCGGACGATACCGTCCCAGTCCAGGGGATACTCCAAGTTGCGCAGAGACCGCGAGGGGTCGATGTAGGAGATGTACTCCTTGTTGGGCAGCACCACCGTGCGCGGCACCGCCACGCCCAGGCGGCGGGCCAACGAGCACTCGAAGAACTTCTCGTCAGCCTCCCACCAGAAGGGATCGTTGATCACGACCGTGCCCTGGAGGCAGGCGCTCTTCAGGTAGGCGCGATAGAAGGGGACCTCATGGGAGATCCGGTCGACGATCACCTGGTAGCGAAGCGGGTCCTGGATCTCCGGGATTCCTCCCAGTCGAGCGAGCTCCGCGGTCACACCCCATCTGCTCCCCCGCTGGTTGACCAGATCCAAGAACGGCTTCGGAAAGGTGTCCTCCACCCCCACCAGAAGCCCCACCTTCGCGCCCATTCGCCACTCCCAAAGCCGCTCCCGCAGCCGAGCGCGCCCAATCCCGGGCCACACCACGCTGCGCTCACCATAGGGCTGAGAACTTGATCTGGCAAGTGGACCCCGGCAGGATCCGCCGCGTCGCCCCAACATATCGGGCAGTCGTCACCGTCGCGGGCGTCCCCTTCGAGTTAGCTAGGCAGCCTCTCCCGGTGACCGGCCCGCGTCAACCACAGCCTCGTCGGCGGGCGGCGCCGCCGCTCCGGTGCTAGCAGCACGGGTCTTGTCCAACGAAGGGGCGCTCGTCCCCCCTGTCACGGCCCCGCGTGCACCCCGCCTTCCAGCCGCGACCGCCAAGGCCCAGCAGCGGATGGGATCACGCCCCGTATGTTGGTGTAAGTAGCGGGACCCGGTCGGGTCCCGTCGCTGTGCTCAGCGCCGAGAGCCGACGGTGGGGCCGGCGTGCAAGCCACTGGTCGAATCGGGCACCCCCCCGCCGCATCTCGAAGAGGCGCCACCCGCACCCCTGGCGCTGGTGCTGCGCCAGAGTCTGAGCACCCGGCGTCCGTCACTCCCCGGCAGCGCCAGATTGGTGCCCAGCTCGATCCCCATCACGAGCAGCAGCTCCCACGCCCATGCCGAAAAAAGCAGGGCCGCCGTGGCCCAGACCAGGCTCTCCATGATCGGCCCCACCAGCCAGATGTCCATCAGCTGATGGGCGCTGGCGTGACCCGTGTTGAATCGCCATCCGAGGCCGGGGAAGTGGAAGGAGGGGCGGGGGTGCAGCCCGGCCCACCGGAGCAGGAGGTAGTGGGACCCCTCGTGCACCACCAGAGCGACGACCAACGTCGCCCAGATCACTACCATGGCTTGCCAACTCCACTGCCGACGCCGTCTCCAGTACCCTTCCGCCCCTGCTTCGATCCTAGGCAGGAACCCGGAATCTGTCAGATCCCAACTCGGCCCAGCCTGACCTGAGCACCGGACCGAAGCCGCTGCCCTGCTGCCGCCGGTGCTCCCCGGGCGCGAGGAAAGCCCTATCGGGAGGCCGATGGAGGTGCGATACCGTTGCCGTCGTGGCAGTTGGAGCAGAACGCGAGAGTCCGGACCCGCGCTGCCCCTGGGCCCATTCCGCGGACGAGTACCTTGCCTACCATGACCACGAGTGGGGCAGACCAGTGGCTGATGACCGGCTGGTGCTCGAGCGGATCTGCCTGGAAGGCTTCCAGAGCGGCCTTTCCTGGATCACCATCCTGCGCAAGCGAAGCGCCTTCAGGCGCGCCTTCCGTGACTTCGAACCCGCCCTGGTCGCGCAGTTCGGCGAGCGAGATGTGAGCCGACTGCTCCAGGACCGGGCCATCGTGCGCCATCCGGGCAAGATCCGGGCCGCGGTTGCCAATGCGCGGGCCACTCTGAGCCTCCAGGACGCGGGGCAGTCGTTGGCGAAGCTGTGCTGGGACCACGAGCCCGCACCGGTCCCCCCTCCCCGCACCATGGCCGACATCCCCCAGTCGATCCCGGAGTCGGCCGCCCTAGCGCGAGAGCTCAAGCGTCGGGGGTTCGGCTTCGTGGGTGCGGTCAGTGCCTACTCCTTGATGCAGTCCCTGGGGCTGGTGAACGATCATCTGGCTGACTGCCCCGTCCGGCCCCAAGTGGAACATCAGAGACAGGGTTTCCCGCGCCCTTAGCCAGGTCCCGGCAGCGACCGAGTGGCGGACCCTCACGGTGCCCGACGCAACGCGGCTGGGGACCCGTCCATGGCCGCACCTGGATGCGTCTTGAGGCGCCGACTGCCGAAGAGCTTGCCGTGCTGGCCACGAGTTCAGCACGGCGGCGCTCCAGATAGCGGAGCTCAGCGGCATTGCCTGCCAGGTCGATTGCCCGGGCGTATGCCGCCTCCGCCTCGGCCCGGCGCCCGATCCGGCGGAGCAGTTCGGCGCGGGCCGCGTGGAAAGCGTGGTAAGTGTCCAGCGGCAGCCGGTCTATCGCGGCCAGCGCCGTCTCTGGCCCGGCCAGCTCGGCGGTGACCACGGCCCGGTTGAGCGCCACGATCGGGGTGGGAGTGAGTGCGTACAGCTGGTCGTAGAGCTTCGCGAGCGTGTGCCAGTCGGTTTCCGGGAACGCGGGGGTGGCGGTGTGGACAGCGTTGATGGCCGCTTGGATCTGGTACGGCCCAGGGCGGTTGGCACGGATGCAGGCTCGTACCAGGGCGTGTCCCTCACCGATGAGCGTCCAGTCCCACCGAGATCGGTCCTGTTGGTCGAGTGTCACCAACTCCCCCGAGGCGTCGATGCGAGCCGGGCGGCGCGCGTCGATCAGGAGCAGCAGGGCCAGCAGCCCCACCACCTCCAGTTCGTCCGGCAGCAGCTTGGCCAGCAGCCGGGCCAGTCGAATCGCCTCGTCGGACAGATCGACGCGCACGTCGGTGTCACTGCCGGGGAGATAACCCTCGTTGAAGATGAGGTAGATGACTGCAAGAACGTCGGGCACGCGTTCGGCGGGCCGCTCGGGAACCACGAACGGAATATGTCCATCCCGGATTTTGGCCTTGGCTCTGGTGATTCGTTGCCCGATCGCCGCCTCGCTGGACATCAAAGCGCGAGCGATCTCTGCCACCGTGAGTCCAGCGACCAAGCGCAGCGTGAGTGCCAGTCGAGCCTCCGATGCCAGTGCCGGATGGGCGCAGGTGAAGATCAGATGGAGTTGGTCGTCCTCGACGGCGTGCGGGGGCCCGGGCTTCGGTTGCAGTAGCGCCGCCTGCGCGTGCTTGACCCGCCGTTGGGACTCGCGGCGGAGGCGATCTATCGCCTTCCGCGTGGCAGTCGTCATCAGCCAACCGCCCGGGTTGGCCGGAGGTGTGGTGCCACCCGCGCCCCATGTCGCGACAGCGGCAAGGAAGGCCTCGCTCGCTGCGTCCTCGGCGAGGTCGAGGTCCCCGAAGCGTCGGGACAAAGCGGCCACCACTCGGGGCCACTCGGCGCGATAGATTTCCTCGATCACCGCGACTGGACCAGCCCCAGGAACGGACGGTCCGCAATCCCCGGGCAGCACGGCGCCCAGGTCAGGACGGCCAGTTGCAGTGCGCAGTCAGGGTTCGGCGCCGGATCCGCCGATATTGCACCCACGGACTCCTTCGCGTCCAGGTGAGCCCCATTGGGATAGAAGGGGCTAGACACGCACCGTCGACGCCGATTGTCATGGGCGCCGGGCACCGACATCGGGCGCTGGGACATCTCAGCCCGTTTGGGTAGCGTCGCCGCGGCGGTCGGCATCCGGCGTCGGAACACGATCTCGGAAGATTCGCACCTCCTGCGGCCAGTCGCAGGCCACCGCGATCTTCCCCGCCCAGTACCGTGCGGCGCTCTCGTCGGCCACCTCCACGGCGGCAAAGCCACCGAAGGTCTCCTTAGTCTCCGCATATGGCCCATCGGTGAAGACAGGCGCGCCACCGCGCGGCTCCACGTGGAAGACCGCCGCGTCGTTGTCGAGGCCGCCTCCGAAGATATAAACCCCGGCCGCTTTCATCTCCTCGCGTAGGGCGCCCACCCGCCGGGATCGCTCCTGCCACTCCTCGTCGCTCGCCTCGGTCACCCACTCGTCGTTGAAGTAGATGAGATACTGGGCCATTCGGACTCCTCAGTTCGTGGGGGCGGTGCCATCGACCGCCGTTCACTCACTCTACGGGCAAGGGGCCGTGAATCCGACAGCCGGGGCCAGGCGCCTCCCGCGAGATCCGAGAACAACCCACGCCGACGCGCTCGGGCGTCCCCCCGAGTTGAGGCGACCAGCTTGCTGCGCTCGTCAAGAGCTGGGCAATCTGGGGGTGACTGACCCCGTTCGATCGACCACCTCCTCGGTTGGGTGCCAGGCGCCTTCGCGACGAACCTGAATTCAGGGCCAGCGCGTCTAAGCCGCCGCGACCTGTGGTCCGGGCCAGTGATCCGTGAAGGGTCGCGCGGCCAGTTCCGAATCGCACGCTCGAAGCTGGCCCGGGATCAGCGCCGTGGGACATGGCCGCGATGGTGGCGGCCGCCCGATTGGTAGGCGACGGTCCAGCCGGTTGGTCCGATGAAGCCGAGGCAAGGGCAGCGTTGATGGGTCTGCGCCGGGTAGGCGCCCGGCCAATCTCGACTCGGCAAGCCGGTGGCGCGGGCGGACTACGCTGGGAGGAGCTGGATGCAGGCTTCGATCAGGTCACCATCCGCCCCGCCGACGCCCACCGTGAATCGTCCGGGGAGGGGGCGATGGCGTCGAACAAGGGCACTGCGGGCCCGTGGAATTCGGGTCGACGCCGAGCGGAAGGAGCTGCGGGAATAATCACCCCCACTTGCAACCATCCCGGGACTTCGGGTGCCGCGCGCTGGGACGCATCGATACGGGCTACTTGGCCGTCGCCCACTTCGGCGCTCGCTTCGCTACCACGCCGGCTGCGCTCCCCTGCTCTCCGTCCCCCCGGGCATCCCGGCGTCCTGTTGCTCCGCGTCGACGCAATCCCAGGTCCCAGCGGGAGCTCAGCTCCGAGTTGAATTGCCGATCGCCGGTCGGGCACAGGCACGGTAGAGCTCCAGAGCGACCCGCCGTTCGCGAGCGTGATCGACGATGCGCTCGGGGTAGGCAGCGGGCGGGTTTGTGGCTTCCCAGGGGCGGTGGATGTAGCGATCCGGCAGGTGACGGATCTCCGGCACCCAGCGGCGCACGTAGGCACCTGAGGGATCGTGGGTCTTCCCCTGCAGCACAGGGTTGAGGATGCGGAAGAAGGGCTGCGCGTCGAGCCCGGTCCCGGCCACCCACTGCCACCCTCCGTTGTTGTTGGCCAGGTCCCCATCGACCAGTTCTCGCATGAAATGGCTTTCGCCGTGGCGCCAGTCGAGATGCAGGTCCTTGACCAGGAAGGAGGCGGCGATCATGCGGCAGCGGTTGTGCATGAAGTGCTCGGCTTGAAGTTGACGCATCGCTGCGTCCACCACCGGGTAGCCCGTCAGGCCCTGCTTCCAGGCCAGGAGAGCCTCCGAGGTGCCCGGCCACGCCAGGTTGCGAAGCTCCGGCTTGTACTCCCGCTTGGCAACCTCCGGAAAGTGCCAGAGCGTGGCGGCCAAGAAGTCGCGCCAGGCCAGTTGGTCTAGCCATCGGGTCGCCCCACCGGCAAGGTGTGGAACGGCACCGACCGCCTCAACCACCGCCCGGATCACGGTCCGCACCGAGATGGTGCCGAAATGCAGGTCGGCAGAGAGTCGGGAGGTGGCGTCCGCGCCGGGATCCTCCCGGTCGGTTGCGTACCCGCTCAGTCGTCGGTCGACGAACGTGCGCAGACGGTTGGCCGCGGCACCCTCTCCCGCCTCCAGCACCCGATCCAGCGGACGCACCCCGAACTGAGTGGGCCTCGGCATGGCGTCGCTCCTCGGGAGCTCCGCCACACCCAAGAGGTGAGGAGCAGAGACGGTAGGGCCGAAGCCTTCGAGAACGGTGGAGTGGAAGCGCCTCCTGGAGGCTGCGAATGTCCGCAGCGGCGGGAGCCCCGTTGGATCCAGCACCAGCTGCTCCCCCGACAGCCACAGGGACCGCCCGTCCCGGGCGAGCAAGCTTGCAACGGCCCGGTCGCGGCTTCTGGCGTGGGGGGTGAAGTCCCGAACCGCGGTGACCAATCGAGCGCCGGTTTCCGCTGCCAGATTGGGCACCACTTCACGCGGGTCCCCACTCCGGATCACCAGCGCCGAGCCGCGACGCCGAAGCCCTTCGTCCAGGGAGGCGAGAGCCTCCAGCAGGTATGCCAGCCGGCTCCTCCCCGCGTCAGGGCCGTGAAGTATGGCTGGGTCAAGCACGAAGAGCCCGATCACCGGCCGGCCCTCTTCGCCCGCTTTGGCGAGGGCTTGGTGGTCGGTCAGCCGCAGGTCGCGCCGGAACCAGTGGATCGCAGGTTCCACTGAGCTCAGCTGGGGGTGGGGTCGGACCTGACCGACCGACCGGCGCCGATGGACATCACCGCCGGGCGCAACGACGACAGAACGCACCGTCTCGATCCGACTTCACGGCCCTCTCATAGGCGTTGCGGCAAAGGCCGCCACGAGCAAAACGATGCCGGCGTTCGCCAGCCTCCCTTCCCAGAAGCGGTCCCGAGAAAGCGGAGCCGTCGACGCCAATGACCCTGTCCGCACTTGAGCCGAAGTGAGGGGCGATCGCTGCTCGTCTCCACCCTCCGCCACCCGCCGGAACACACCGGCCGGCAGCGGTCGCTGCGATGGATGCTGTGGCAAGCGCAGACGCAGTCGACGCGTGGAAGGTCAAATCCCGCCGAGGAGCCACCCCGATCACCGCACCATCACCCTGGCTGGTCCCGGCCGCGCACACCCTAAGCCCACGCCACCCGTCTTCGGCGATGGTCAGCAAGATGCGGGGCTTAGCAATGCTGGCATCTTAACGTTTGCGGGTAGAGATCGACTGCCGACGCCGGGTTCCGACCGCAAGCATCGGCCGCGCTGCCTTCGCCTTCCGGCGCGGCGCCCTCGGGCGCACTCATCGGTACTCCGACCGCACGCTAACCAGTCGCCCCCGGGGGTAGGTTCCGTGCTAGAAGACGGTGGGCCAATCGAGCCCGCCAGTTCCAGGAAGTCGGACGGCTTACGCATCGCGGCCCTTAGATGAGGGGCCCCGCAACCGGCCAGCTCTGCGGAGCGCGCCGCCTGAGGGGCAGGGGCCCAAGGAACAGCGCGACGATCAAGCTCTCGAGCATGATGATGGCGTCGTACCTGAACCAAGAGGTGGTGCGGTTGACACTCGTGCGAGGGTGTCGTATGCAGGGGTCACGAGGAGTGAATCAGCGAAAGCCACGTCCCGTTTGCTGGAAACTGCGGGACCTCAACGCCGTCACAGAGCCGACGGAGGGCGCGGCCGCATTCCCTGCGGCTGGCCTTGGAGCGGGAGACCGGGTTCGAACCGGCGACCTTCTGCTTGGGAAGCAGACGCTCTCCTCATGAGGCTACGATCGCGCTGGCCCGAGCTCAATAACAGCGACTTAGATCAAGGTGCCCCTGTTCAAGAGCATCTGCCTGTGTAGCCCACAACCGAGCAAACGTTCTGTCAAAATATATGCCCGCCGCCCTCTCTTCACCCGACGGGCCGAGGAGGAGACACATGTCCAGCGATACCCCACGGCTCGATCAAGACCCGTCTGCGAGCAGCGCAAGGAAGGCGGCCGGGGAGTGGATCGGCAAGGTCTGGTCGAGCCCGAGAAGATGGCGGTCGCCCGAGACAATGACAGCACGGGCCGCCACCGCCAGAGCGATGAGGTAGTCGTCACCCGGATCAGGCGACCGAACCAACGGCGGCTCGGTCGGGTCATCGACCACCCGAGCTTGGCGCTCAACCAATCTGACCGCCGCGGTTGCATCGCTGGCGGAGATGTGGCGACGGATCTTGGGGTAGGCAAGAGCTCGCTCCAGCTCAGCCAGGAGAAGCGGAGAGGCAACGAGGTCATAGGCACCATCCAACCCGGCCCGCAAGACCTTGGCCGGCGACCCGTCGGGAGCCAGCAGGGCCGAGATGATGACGTTGGGGTCGAGGATCGCCCGCACGGCTCAGCGCTTGGCGCGCCGAGTGTGGTGTTGCGCCTCGACCGCCAGCTCCATAGCCTCTCCCTCTTGGAGGTTGTTGCGAGCCCACAGCCGGTCGAGGAGGTCCAAGCCAAGGTCGCGCCGGATGGCCGCCTCGATCACCGCGCTGTCGCCCTGCCCAGTGCGGGCCGCGCGCACCCTCACCGCACGCAGCACGTCTTCGTCGATTGTGAGAGTGGTGCGAGTCTTTGGCATATCGTCATCTTAGCATCGTTGTGCGCAGATGCTCACACGTCACTCCGACTCGAGTCGTCCACGGGGCCCGGGCATCTTCGCCAGCTGCCTGCCGCTCCGCCAGTTCGCCAAACTGGTAGACTGCCGATGTGAGAGTGATCACTGTGAGTGAGTCTGGCCGGCTGACCCTGCCGATCGAAGTGCGTCGGCGGCTTGGGCTCGAGGGAGAGAGCGAAGTCGAGGTCGAAGTGGAGGGCGAAGCGATCGTCCTGCGGCCGGCGGTCGTGCTGCGCCGGGAGGACGCGTGGGCCTACACGCCGGAGCACCGTGCGCTCCTTGCCCGAGCTCACGCAGACTCCAGGGAGGGGAGAGTTCTGCAGTTGACCGAGGAGGAGCTGCGGGCCGTCAGGCCCTGACCCGGTGGCGGACGGTTACCGCTCGCCGGACTTCACCGCTACGTTCTTGGAGACGTTCGCTGCCAGGGGCCTCACAGCCAGAGACCGGGCAGCCATTCTCAAGGGACTCCGCGTGCTCGACGAGAATGAGCAACATCCGTCCTTGCGGGTCCACAAACTGGCTGGCGACCGAGAGGGTTCGTGGTCGGCTTCCGTCAATGGGTCCCTCCGCCTCAGTTTCGAGCGGTTGGAGGCAGGACACAAGCGGATGCTGACTGTGTCGAAGCACTACGACCGGTGATCTGGATCGGCGTGAGCGGAACCGAGACGCCGAGAAACGAGCGAACAGCTATGGGTCCACTCACTGGCCGGTACGCTCTTTCGCCGCCACGAGGGGCGGCTGTGGCACTTGGAATCTTACCGCATGCCGTGTCCGGCGCCAGACACGAAGAAATGATTCCCTAACTTCAGACGACAACAACGAGGGGGCCACGGGCCACGAGGTGAACGGCCCGGCCGTCCAAGTGAAGGTCGAACGGAACCACCACCTCATAGGGGCCAGGGGGAACCCGATCAAGGCCCAAAGACTCCACTGCGGAGGTCCCGACTAGTGCCAGCACAGTAATGGCGTGATCGAGCTCCAGCGTTCCCCACCGGCCGACGCCGGCGATGGGCATCGCGAACCACCCAACCGGATCTGCCGCGCCCGGACGACTGATGCCTCCACGCACGGGCTCGCCCCACTCGGCGGCCATGCGGGTGGCGCTGTCCAGCACGCTGATCTCAACTCTGGCACGAAAGTAGGAGCCCGACGTCACCTGGGATACCTCTACATGGGTTCGCAGCCGGAAGGGCGTTGCGGTCCCGCCAGACCCCCTGATCTGCGCCATTTCGCTCGTAGCCGCCTCCTCGCGAGGGACGGTACTCCGACCCTGGAGGCAACTTCGGTGGCCACCTCCGGCGCACCTTTGACACTCCAGGTTAGGTTCTGTACGTGGCCGCCAGCTTGCGCTGGCCTAACCCAACTCGCCACCCTGAGCCCCAGCCGGTAGGGTACTGCAGTCCCGGCAGCCTATAGGAAGATGTGGACTCCGCAAGTGGCTCCCCTACACCGCCAGCTACGGCGCAGCTGGTGGGGCTTGCCTGCAGCGATTCCCGAGTAGCGGATCTCTACGCCACCCACTTCCCCCAGCTGGTGGCCCTGGCCACCCTGCTATCTGGTGGATCCTCCGGGGGCGAGGAGATAGCTCAGGAGACGTTTCTTATCGCACTGCGGCTGGAGCGCCAGAACCCTGGCTACCTAAGAGATCCTGCCTGGCCCTGGCTGCGGGTCACTGCCACTCGCCTGGCGACTCGATGGCGCCGGCGATACCTGGCACGTCTTGAGGGCCTGGGCCTGTGGGCGGAGAAGTTGTCATCCACCGAGCGGCTGCCGGACGAGTCCGTCGACCTAATGCGGGCGATCGGCAGGCTCCCGTGGAGGATGCGCGTTTGCACGGTGCTGGCCTACTTAGAGGATCAGAGGACGGCGTCGATCGCTGACGCCCTTGGATGCTCCGTCAAGAACGTGGAATTCGCCCTGCGCGAAGGGCGGCGCCGCCTGAGGAAGGACCTCGGCGAGAGCTATGGCTTGAGGTGAGAGAAGGAGAGTCGATGAGCGAACACTTAGATGATCAGCAACTGCGACTCCGGTTCCAAAAGCTGGCGGATGAGATCGCGGATGGGGTCCACCCGGGGAAGTTGATCGCACCTCCCGGTTCCCCTGTGACCCTGCTCTCCCGAGGTGCGGCCCGGCGGAGAGCCCGAAGCCGAAGGCTCACCCGGCGCGGCGGCGTGGCGGTGGCGGCTGCCGTGGTCGTCCTGACCGCGGGAGCAGCCTACGCCGCGTCCAGACTCGTCACAGTGCCGATCAACGTGATTGTCACCGGGCCAAATGGGCAGGGACTTCCGTCCCCCCTACCGCCCGGGGTCCAGGTGGTCCCGGGAACTCCACAGGTAGTGACCTTTGCCCAGGCGCAGGCGGCTGTACCCTACCCGATCTTGGTCCTGCCCCCATCTCTGGCAACGCCAGAGCAGTGGCAGCTGGTCCCACCGACCCGCACCGTGAGCGGCGGACCTGTGTCGCCAGACGAGGTGATGGAGCCCCAGATCTATGTGGTCTACCAACTGGTCACCGGGGCCACGGTGGACGTGGGCGAGTATCCCGGGCGACCTGGCGTGCCGATGTCCTTCTACGTCAAGTGGTACGGAGCCAGCGGTGTCCACCACGTCACGTTCGACGGCTATCAGCTGCTGTACGACGATCTCGGGGGGAGCACTGCGGACCCATACCTAGTCGCGTTCAAGACGGTGAGCGGGCTCCAGGTGGGACTAGCGTCGGCCCCACCTCTTTCGGATCCCGCAGGGGCCCCTACCCCAGTGAGCCTGTCTCAGTTCGAAGAGCTGGTGGCAGCGCTCTCGCCTGCACCTGCGGCACCAGGTTCGCCGGCCACCTCCTCTCCCCAGGAAAGCCCCTCATCGTCGGGTCCCCAGGCAAGCCCATCGGCGTCAGGCGCAGCGGCTCCGAGCGCGACTCCGTAGGTCCAGTCCTCCCAACGGGCCGGCGCCGTTCGGCGTCGGCCCGCTCTCCTCCCGATCGCCAGGCTCGTGGAACCGCTGGTCTTTCACTCGCTAATCCGATTCATCCGGATGCAGGCCACCTCTGCTCTCGGCACTTTCGGAAGGCCTGCAGTCAGCGGGCGCGCGCAGGGGGACCCCCAAGTGGCTGCCCGTCCACCCCGGGGGCCGACCAAGTATCGAGTCCGCCCCGGCCACGGCCGACTCCTTGGTGAGCGCGATGGCGATCTTCCGGAACGTGCCCGGAGCGATGGGCTTTCCCGCCAGGACCGCGGTGACAGTCGGGGCACTGATGCCGGCGACCCGCGCGAGGTCGCCGTTCCCCCACCCCCTCAGTGCCAGCTCGTACCTGAGCCGCTCGGTAGCCACCACGACGCTCACGGATGGCCCACCCGTGCCTCGGTGACCGCCCCCTCAGCCCTCCACTCTTCTGCCGGCCTCATCCCAGGCTGCAGGTGCCCTCCAGCGGCGGCGTTCTGGATCCCCTGTGCCACCTCGATCCTCCGCCGACGCTTGCGCGCCACGATCCGGTTGACGGTCGGGTCCTGGATATCGAGATAGGCGGGAACACCGCGTGCGGCCCGCCCCAAGGCCACAAAGAGGCCCCGGGCAGCTCTCAGTGCGGCCACGCTGGCGCCGTGGCCCACCAGCCCCCGGATGATCCGCAGGTCGTCAGCCTCGAGGGCCAGATCCCGCACCAGTGGCGTGAGTGGCGAGCCGATCTCGGCCTCGCAGTTCACCGTCCACCCAGGAGCCTCCTGCCAGCGGGCCTGATTCGAGTCCGTGCCCGGAACCCGCAGCAAGAGCCAGTGGGTCCTGTAGCGCCAGAGCTCCTGGCAGTCCGCCAAGGCCGCGTGCGGAGTGGGACATCGCAGTGAGACCAGGGCGCGGCGGCAGAACTGGAACTCTACCCGCCAGACCGGCTGGTCCTGGTCCCAGTCGCTCCAGAGCACCTTGGGCCATCCGGTTCCCCGCACTCTGAGCCCAAGCGTTTCGTCGTAGCAGCGGGCCATGCGGTCACCACCGCCGAAGACGAAGCCGCTCGCGCGGCGCCCCCGGAGATGGGCCTGGTCTTGGGCCGGCATCGAGTAGGCCCTCCGTCGCACCCCGCGGCGGTGGAAGCGGTCGAAGTCCTCGATGACGGGAGACCAACCTTGCAGGTCGCAGTAAAGGTCCAGGCGCGAGATCCCGAGCTGGGACTCGTCGCGCATCACGTTCGCGGCCAGCCAGTCCGAGATCTCGGCCACCGCCTGGTCCACTCCCCGGGAGTGGAGATAGGCGGAGTGGGTCTGGATGAAGACCGGCGGGAAGGGGGATGACGCCCCGATGGCCACCTCTATGTTGGGTGAGCTGGCCCAGAACGGGTAGCTTCTCCAGCCGTGCGGGCGCAGGGCCACCGAGAGGGACTGCTCCCCCCAGGTGACCACCTGGAGCTCCTTCGAGGACTGCGCCTCGCGCTTCAGCGCCTCGAGGAAGACCAGGAGCCCCTCCTGGAGCTCCCCGCGGACCGAGAAGTGGAGGGTGTCCACCCCCGAGCTGAGGACCTTGAGACCACCCATCACGAGGTACCCGGAGGGTCGTCCGAACTCGGGCATGTATTTTCCCACTGCAATGATGGAGCCGAGTCATCAAAGACAGATGAGGAGGTAGTCGCAGTAGGAAAGGGATAGAGGTCTGGAGGAAGGGGTGGATAACTCCTAATCCAGTGGAAACGGTTTCCCC
>JAJYWT010000212.1 GCA_021791345.1 bacterium | reverse complement strand
TAGGGTGTGACCAGGATTCTACGGCTCCAGAGGCAGTGGTGGGCCGCCAGGAGGCCAACTCCCCACATTTCGCCGGATCCGAAGGCCCCCGAAGGTGCTGAGGAGGAGGGTGATCCCCACCGCCGCCGCCACCAGCAGGGCCAGAAAGTCCTGCCGTCCGAGATGGACTGCCCCCCACGCTCCGATGGCCGCTCCGACCGCGCGCCCGGCGTACTGGAGCCACAGCGCCGAGCCGAGGGCCTGCCCGACCCCATCTCTCTGGGTCGTGGTCTGGATGCGGTTCAGCCCCCAGGCCTCCTGCAGCGCCCCGGCGCCCGCGAACACCAGCAACCCTCCCACCACCGCGACCGGCCCGAGTGAGGTCCCCACCAGTACGGCGGCCACGATCGAGATGTACCCCAGAGTGATGAGGGAGCGCGCGCCCACCTTAGGTGTCCTGACCGCCAAGGCACTGCCACCCAATGAGGCCGCGCCGACCACGATGTACATCACCCCCACCTGGTCGGTGCCCAGCCGCAGCACATCGTGGACGATCGGCACGAAGTAGACGGTGATCACCGCCGCCAGCATGGTGCCTAGGCCGGCCTGAACGGCATAGATTCGGATCGTTCCGTCCAGCCACAAGTATCCGAAGCCTCGGAACACCCCTGACCACGGGCCAGGCTTCAGGTATGGCTCTGGTGCGGCGACCGAGGGCTGAGGGCCAACTCGAGAGATGAGGGCCGCTGACGCCAGGAAGGTCGCCCCATCGACCAGAAGCAAGAACTCCGGAGATATGGCTAGGAGCATCACGGCGCCGAGGGCGGGCCCCAGTAGGATCGATGATTCTCCGACTGCGGCAAGGAGGCTGCCCCCGGCCGGGACGAGTCCTGAGGGCAGGATGAGGGGAAGCAGGCGTCGGCGCCCAGGGTCATAGAGGGCGGCCGCGGAGCGGCTTGCGGCGAACCCCGTCAGCACAAGGACCAAAGAGCCAGAAGCGGCCCCCGCGATCATGAGTGCGGCCAGGGACGCTCGCACGAGATCGAGGGCAATCAGTCGGCGCCGTCGGTCTCCCAGATCACCGAGGGCTCCGCCAATCGGCAGGAGAGCCACGAGAGGAGCGGTCTGGAGGAACACCATGGCGCCAACCCCGACCTCGCCGCCGAGTTGGTACGAGATGATCAGAAGGGCGGGGAGTGACAGGAAGTCCCCGTACCAGGACAGGAGAGCGCCCGTCCACAAGGCCCGAAACCGGGGCACGTGGAGCGGCGCCCATCGAGGACGCGGCACGCTGCTAGATGCCAATTCCACCTCCTTAGGGCCGGGAGGCCCGGGGTAGTCCTCGGAGATGGTACGGAAGCACCCGAGGGTCGGGGCTAGCGTTGGTCGTCGCGCCGACGCGGACCCTCGTTAGTTACGGATCCGTCACTTGCCCTTCAAGCCCTGTGACGTGATCGTCAGGTCCAGTAGCCTCATTTGAAGTTGTCGGCGTTGCCGAGGCCGTGACGGCTCGGGATATGCCATGCGTTTGAGGAGAGAGCCTGATATGAGCACCTGGGCGATGAGCGGCTGGGGTTGATATAGCGCCCTTCCTGATTGCCTCAGGAAGGGGGGTGTCACATGAAGAGAGAGAGTAGTTCCTCTGTGGGGTGCTCTCTCTCTTCTGTTATGCGGCGGAGTTCCTCATCTGGGATCTGGTCGAAGGCTGCCACGCATACAGGGTCGAACTGAGTGCCGGCGCAGCGTCGCACCTCGGCCCGTGCCTCCTCAAGGGACATACCCTTTCGGTACGGTCGATCTGAGATCATCGCGTCAAACGAGTCCGCGATCGAGAACACTCGCGCCGGCAGCGGGATTGCGTCGCCCCTGAGTCCCCGGGGATAGCCCTTCCCGTCGAAGCGCTCATGGTGGTTCAGGATGATCTCCCGGGCTCGCTCCAGCTGGCGGACATCCGACACCATCTGGAAGCCCAACTCCGGGTGGGTGCGCATGATCGCCCACTCCTCGTCCGTGAGGGGACCAGGCTTCATGAGGATGGCGTCTGGCACCCCGATCTTTCCGATGTCGTGCAGAAGCGCACCGTGGGACAGCCGCACCATCTCCTCCTGGCTGAACTTCAGGTTCCGCCCCATGAGGAGCGAGTACTCTACGACCCTTCGACAGTGCCCCTCAGTGTCCTTGTCCCTTAGATCGATCGCCTTGGACAGGCTGATTAGGGTGGCATTGAACGCGCTCTCGGCATCTGCCAAGCGCGCAGCTTGCTCCTTCATCCAGCGAGTTGTAGCGATCTGGACGATAGTGACTGGAGCAGCGAGCACCACCAGTGCTCCTGGGTCGCCAAGCCGGGAACTCGCCGCGACGATTCCAACTCCGGTGAGACCGTATCCCAGGTAATAGGGCAACACCCCACCAACTTGGTGTAGGAATGGCTGCCAACGGAAGTCCCTTGGCCCTTGCTCTGCGTAGAGCACGGTGCCTAGCAGCAGATGGTTAACAATCCATCCCGCCAGGCCACCAGCGATGCCTGCTGAGACGACGACTGCAACTGAGCTCGAAGTCCGATAGGCCGTGTCGAAGGCAACAGCTGCCGCCGAAAACATGAGCAGCGACATGCCGGTATTGAACGCAACCTTTAAAGGCATGGTCGACCGGCGCCAAAGATTGGTGCCCAGGAACGCCAATGCCACGGCAAGCGCCCCTGGGGGCCCGAGCAGATAGACCGAACCAATCCCGGCATACGCGGTCCCGCTGAAGGTCATTCGCCCACGCCCGATGGGTATGCCAACGGGTCCCCTGAGGTCCAATACCGCAACGAACACGACAACAAGCGCCAGATCCACAAAGTTGAAAGGCGGCCTCACGAGAAGCGCGGCCGTGAGACTTGCAGCCAGACACACAAAGGCCACCACTGCTACTACAGCGCCGCTCGGCCTCTCAGACGCGGTCCGCGGCACCGTCAGCTTGTCAGGTGTGGACGCAGAAACACCGACATCCACGGCGGTCGGACCGGGGGCCGGGTCTGGCCTGTCCGTCGTGCCCGAGGGAGCGACTCTAAGACGAGACGCCACGCCACCCTCCTGACTGGGAGAGCTGGCCCAGTCGCCTCGCGGTCGATTTGCGGAACGCCGTCCTGAAGTGCTCCATCCGTCCCTGCCGTAGCGAATCCCACTACCGTCGGGAGGCCGTACCACCCAGCGGACCAGCGCAGTTTAGCCGCTGCGGCGGTCAGGATAGGGGCGAAAAGGAGGATCGGAGCATAGCCGTAACAGCTTTGCCACCGAGCCTCCGCCTACTTGGCGTAGTCGACCGAGCGGGTCTCCCGCACCACGGTCACCTTTATGGTTCCCGGGTAGCTCATCTCGCTCTCGATCCGCCGGGCCACGTCGCGGGCCAGGACCACGGCAGCGTCGTCGGTGATCCGCTCGGGGCGAACCAGGATCCTGACCTCCCTGCCGGCCTGAATGGCGAAGGAGCGCTCCACCCCCTCGAAGCCATTGGCGATCTCCTCCAGCTTCTCCAGCCGCTTGATGTAGCTGGCCAGGGTCTCGCGCCGGGCGCCGGGCCGGGAGGCGGAGATGGCATCGGCGCTGAGGATGATGAAGGCCAGCACCGTGCTGGGCTCGACGTCGTAGTGGTGGCACTGCACCGCGTCCACCACATCCCGGTGCCGCCCCAGACGGCGGAGGATCTCCCCGCCGATCACGGCGTGCGACCCCTCGACCTCGTGATCCACGGCCTTGCCGATGTCGTGGAGGAGGCCCGCCTCCTTGGCAAGATGCTCGTCGGCCCCGATCTCGGCGGCGATCATCCCGGAGAGGAAGCCCACCTCCTTGCAGTGGGCCAGGACGTTCTGGCCGTAGCTGTAGCGGAACCGCAGGGTCCCCACCAGCTTGACCAGCTCCGGGTGCATGCCCTGCAGGCCCAGCTCGAAGAGGGCCTTCTCCCCCTCGTCGGCGATGCGGGCCGCTACCTCCTCCCGCGATTTGGCTGCCACCTCCTCGATGCGGGTCGGATGGATCCGGCCATCGGAGAGCAGCTTGGTGAGCGTGACCCGGGCGACCTCCCGGCGCACCGGGTCGAAGCCGCTGAGGACCACCGTCTCCGGGGTGTCGTCGATGATCAGGTCAACGCCCAGGGCGGCCTCCAGAGCCCGGATGTTCCGGCCCTCACGGCCGATGATCCGCCCCTTGACCTCGTCGTTCGGAAGCGGGACCACGGACACCGAGCTCTCGCCGGTCTGATCGGCCGCGTGGCGCTGGATGCTGGTGACCAGCACCTCTCGGGCCCGCTCGTCCGCTTCGGCCTTGGCCTCACTGGTGGCGTGGCG
>JAJYWT010000147.1 GCA_021791345.1 bacterium | reverse complement strand
GTCAGCACCGTGATCGTCGGCAACCGGCTGCAGATCGAGCTCTGCACGGTGGCCTGGCTGGTCGGGGGACACGTCCTGATCGAGGACGTGCCCGGGGTGGGGAAGACCATGCTGGCCAAGGCCCTGGCCCGGGCCACCGGCTGCGACTTCGACCGGGTGCAGTTCACCCCGGACCTCCTGCCGGGAGACATCACCGGGGCCAACATCTACCTCCCTTCTCAGGGCACCTTCGAGTTCCGCAGGGGGCCGGTCTTCACCCAGGTCCTCCTGGCCGACGAGATCAACCGAGCCACCCCCAAGACCCAGGCGGCGCTGCTGGAGGCAATGGAGGAGCGCCAGGTCACCATCGACGGAACGACCCACCCGCTCCCCGACCCCTTCGTGGTGCTGGCGACCCAGAACCCCATTGAGTACCAGGGCACCTTCCCCCTCCCCGAGGCCCAGATCGACCGCTTCCTGGTGCGCGTCTCCCTGGGCTACGCCGACCTGGAGGGTGAGCTGGAGATCCTCGACCGCTTCGGGCTCTCCTCACCGCTGGAGGGTCTCGAGCCCACCACCTCGCCGGAGGAGCTGCCGGCGCTGCGGGCGGCGGTCGCCGAGGTCCACGTGGACCCGGAGCTCAAGTCCTACCTGGTGCGGCTGGTGCAGCGGACCCGCCGGCACCCCGATCTGGCGCTGGGAGCCAGTGCCCGGGCCAGCCTGGGGCTTCTCCGAGCCGGCCAGGCCTTCGCCCTCCTGCGGGGACGGGACTACATGAGCCCCGACGACGTCAAGGTCCTGGCCCCCTCGGTTCTCACCCACCGGCTGGTGGTCCGGGCCAGCGCCGAGCTCCGCGGGGTGACCGCCGAGGCCATCCTCGAGGAGATCCTCCAGAGCGAGCCGGTCCCGGTGACGGGGCGGCGCGCCGCCAGCTGACGTCTTGCCCCCCCGCTGGCGCCCATACTGAGGTTGGGCGGGTGGCCCGAGCAGCGCTCCTGGCGGTGGTCGTGGTTTGTGGCTTCTTTGCCTTCATCAACGGGGTGGCGCTGGCCTTCATCCCGGTGTACGGAGCGGCCCTGGTGGTGCCCCTGTCTTTGGCCTGGAGCTGGTGGGCGGAGCGCCACCTGACGCTCTCCCGGACGGCCCCCGACCGCCACCACATGGTCGGGGAGCTGTTCCCGCAGCAGTTCACCCTCTGCAACACCTCCTGGCTGCCGATCGCCATGGCCGAGGTGCTGGACCGCTCCGGACTTCCGGGGGGTGAGGAGGCGGTGGCGGCCTCCCTCGGCCCCCATCAGCGGGCCACCTGGGGCCAGGAGCTCCGACTCACGACCAGGGGCCAGTACCGCCTGGGGCCGACCGAGGTGAGGGTCTCCGATCCCTTCGGGCTCTTCCCCCGCACGGTGAGCTTCCCGGCCACCGGCTCGGTGCTGGTGTTCCCCCTCCTGTACCCTCTCTCCGACCTCGCCCTGGTGGGGGCGCGCGCGGGACTGGAGAGTGAGCGGGGCGGGCGTCCGCGGGACCTGCCCCCGAGCGCCTCCGGGGTCCGGGAGCACGACCCGGCCGACGGGATCAACCGCATCCATTGGATCTCCACGGCCCGGCAGGGGCGGTTGATGAGCCGGACCTTCGACGCCGAGGAGGGGGCCGACCTGCTGGTGGTCCTCGACCTCCGCCGCGGGATCCAGGCGGGCACCGGGCCGGAGAGCTCCCTGGAATACGCCGTGACCATGGCGGCCTCGCTGGCCCACGCGGCCCTGCGGCGGGGGCGGGCGGTGGCCTTCCTGGGGACGGGCCGGTCCCTCACCTGGCTGCCCGCCGCCAGGGGAGATGCCCAGGACCAGCTGCTGCTCGAGAAGCTGGCCCTCTGCCAGGCGGACGGGCAGGTGCCCTTGGGCCAGGTCCTTCCCCGCCATCTCCCGGAATGGCGGTCCCGGGGCAGTGTGGTGGTGGTGACCTCGGATCCCTCCGGGGAGTGGGTGGAGGCGGTGGCTGCCAGCTCGCAGCCGGCACGGCGAGCCATGGCGATCTTCGTGGACCCCCTGAGCTTCGCCCCTCAGCCCACCCTCACCAGGATCCCCGCCCAGTGGCGGCTGGTGCTCGACTTCTGGGTCATCCGCCGAGGGGACGACCTCGCCCGGGTGGACCCCTCATCCCGGCGCGCCGTTGGCTGAGCTGCTGGTCCCCTTGCTGGCCGCGCTGGCCCTGATCGGGGGAGGGGCGCTGGCGCCGGACCTGGTCTTCGACCTTCGGTCGGGCGGCGGTGTCCAGCGCAACCTGGGCCGCTGGCTCGGGGTGGGTCTGGCCGTGGCGCTGGCGTTGGAGTGTGCCGGCGCCCTAGCGCAGACGGCGCTCCCCCACCTGGGAGGCGCCGCCCTCCTCGCCGCCACCTCGGGAACCCTGCTGGCGGCAGGCACGGGCCGCTGGCTCCGCTGGCGGGCTCCGGCAATCGCGGTGCTGGCGGCAGCCACCCTGGCCGTGGCCGTCGTGGCCGGAGCGGCGGTGGCCCGCGCCTTCGGCGGCAGCCCCCAGCCCTGGACCGTGCTCCAGGCCCAGCTGCACCAGCTCAGCCCCGCCGGCTTCGAACCGCTGGCGCTGCTGATGGTCTCCTGGGGCACCGGGGCGTGGGTGGGTTGGCTGGCGCTGCGGGAGCGTTCGGGAGTACTCGCCTGTGCCATCCCCCTGGTGGTCCTGACGGCCGACCTGGTCAACGTTCCCAAGGGCCTCGTGGGGCTGACGTTCTGGCCGGTGGTGGGGGCTGTGGTGTGTGGTCTGGCCCTGGTGGGCTGGACCCACCAGGAACGTCAGGCCCGGCGCTGGCAGCGACTGGCCCGCACCTCAGCCCTCCCCCGTTCCGGACTGGGCCTGGCGCTGATCTCCGCCCTGGCCATCTCCGGGGTGAGCCTTCTGGTCCCACCGCTCAACAGCCACAACTTCAGCTCCCGGTTCTTCCACTCCGGACCGGTGGTCCCGGCCGGGTCCCACAGCCAGCTCATCGTCCCCATATCCGGGTACGCCACCGAGGTGGTCCCGGGCGGCCCCATCCGGCAGGAGCGGACCCCGGTCCTCAGCTACTCGACCTCGGCCCCCGGGGGCTCCGTCTACCTCAGCGGCATCGCGCTCACCCAGTTCGTCAACGGCAACTGGTACCCCGGGCCCCAGCAGTCCCTGGTGGTGGGCGAGGGGACGCAGCTCCCGTACAGTGAACGTCCGGCCAACGACACCAGCGCCACCCAGGTGGACCGCAAGGTGGTCTCCCTCCAGGTGACCTACCTCGGCACCGGCGCCCAGGAGGTCCAGGACCTGCTGTACCCCGGCAGCCCGATCGAGACGCCATACCTCAGCGGCCGCTACCGCCTGTCCGGGCTGGCCACCTCGGGGCAGCTTCTCACGGTGGACTCGATCGCCGCAGTGGGTGGATCCACGCAAATTCTCCCCTCCAGCCAGGAGGTGACCACGGTGGGGACGGTCTCGACCGCCACCCCCTCCCAGCTGGAGGCGGCCGGCCTGGACTACCCCAGCTGGGTCCTGCCGTATGCCACCCTCCCGGAGCTGGCGAACTTCCTGGATGAGAGCCAGCTGGCCGCGGACGCACTGGCGATGTCGGGGGGAGCCACCAATCCCTACCTCGCCGCCGTCAACATCCAGAACTCCCTGCGGCAGGACGAGATCTACACCCTGGACCCGCCCACCCCTCCCAGCGGGGTGTGGCCCATCCTCTACTTCCTGGACCAGTCGCACCGGGGCTACTGCCAGTACTTCGCCTCCGCCATGGGGGCGATGCTGCGAGCACTGGGCATCCCCACCCGGCTGGTGAACGGCTTCGGTCCCGGCCAGGAGGGCCAGCTCAGGAACGGGCAGTGGCTGATCACCGAGGCGGACGCCCACACCTGGGTCCAGGTCTACTTCCCCCACTACGGGTGGGTGAACTTCGAGCCGACCCCGGACGGCTTCTACCAGCCCACCGGGGCAGCGGCCCGCGTGGCCCCGCTGCCGTCCCCCCCGCCGGCGATCCGAGCGCCCCACCCGGGGGTGCGGACCGTCCCCGCCGCCACCGGCCGCGGAGCCCGAGTGACCCGCCGGCCGCGCCAACTCGCCCCCACCATCGCCGCCGGAGCCAGTGGGGCCGTGTTGGTGCTGCTCCTGGTCATGGCCTGGGCCTGGTGGCGCCGGGTAACCTCGGCCCCGGCCATGAGGCGGCGGCTGGAGCTACCGCTGCGCCTGACCGGAGAGCCGCGCCCTGAGGGCCGCACCCTGATGGAGCTGGCCGACCTCTGCGCCTCCCTGAGGCATGATCCGCCACTTCGGGAGGGGCTGAGGAAGGTGGCCGCCGCCGGGGAC
>JAJYWT010000148.1 GCA_021791345.1 bacterium | reverse complement strand
TTTGTAAACAGCTGGCCGTCAGTTCGAATCTGACCGTCGGCTCCCAAATCTGCCCTCAGGTGGTTCAAGTCAGTTGCAGCTGCCAGTGGCCAGGTCCAAGTAAGCACCGGTGGCCAACAGAAGTAAGCGCCTTCACGTGAGCTGAGCAGGACCGGCAAGGGCCCCCGGTGGGGGAAGGTGGTGGTGCTTTCGTCCGCCACACCGTCCGGGGGTTCGCATGAAGAGTACGCGGGAGCAGTTGAACGTTTTGGACGCACTCCGTGAGGGAGGCAGTTTCCGAAGCGCAGCCAGCTTGTGCGGCGAGTGCCGATCCACCGGAGCCTGGATGGGCACCGCTACGGAAGCGGCGACGTTCCCGAGGCCATAACCGCGCTCAGAGCACCACCGTTGGGGACGGGCATGAGACCTGTTCCTGCGGCCGTGGTGGCGACTGCCCTGGGATGGTTTGCAGCCGTTGCCCTGACCGCTTGTTCTGGTCTGGGGTCGCAGCCGGTGCGGACGAGCGGTGCTGCGTACCAGATCACCTTGCCAGCAGTCCGAACCCCAACCGACCGCGGCATGCCCGTGGGCATTGCCGCGGTCACAGCCCAACGCGTATTTGTGGCATCGGACACCGCGCATCCTGTCTCGACGTCCGACGGGGTGGTGATGACCGGGTCGGGCTTGATCTCCTTCACGACGAACTCGGGCCGCTCCTGGAAGACCGTGTGGAGCCGACGGGGGCTGTACCTGGGATGGATGGGAGTCACGGGCTCAAAGGTGGTGGCAACGGGCACCCAGTACCCGACGAGCGGTCTTGGGAGTGAATACGGCTCCCCCGTGCTGCTCATGGGAAACGAGGACGGCGGAAACTGGAGAGTTGTCCACCCAAGCGGACTGAGCCAAGATGGCGCCTGGGGCACCGCGGCCGTCGACTGGGTGAGTTCAACCCTGGCGCTCGCCAGCACTTCTCCCTCCTACATCGGGTCCATCCCCCAGCCACTGATGATCAGCAGGGACGGGGGGGCCAGCTGGAGCGCGGTCCACCTCCCGGGGGGCACCTCCACTGGCGGAATCAGCGCTCCCTCTGCCTCCACGCTCTTCGCCACCGGCACTGTGACGAGTCCGACCAGGACCTGCGACGGCGCGGTCTGGGAGAGTACGGACGCCGGTCTCGATTGGAGCATGCTGCCCGGATCCTGCAGCCCCGCGCCCTTGTATTCGGTGCAGTTCCTGAGCTCCCGGATCGGCTTCGCCGGAGGGGGGAATCTGCCCATGTACTCCCAACCCCCCGGGCGTGTCCTGCTGGCGACCACGGACGGGGGCACTGTCTGGTCGATAGCCTCGCAGCAGACGACATCCAGTCAGCTCGCCTCGCCGATTGTCGAGCTCAACTTCATCACGAGCGAAGCGGGAACGCTGCTAACTGGGGGGTGTGGCCCGGGTGCGAACGGCCCCTGCGGAGGTCACGTCTACACGACTGCTGACGGCGGCCGTTCTCTGCACCGCACTGCCCAGCTGGGCACCGCCCTCACCACGGTCGGTACCCACGACCTGTGGGTGCTGGACTACCCGGGTTCGCAGGTCAGCGTCAGTGACGACGCCGGCGGGAAGTGGCGCGTACTTCCGGGCCTTGGGGCGGCCAGAATCGGGGCGCTCGCCTTCCAGTCTGGCTCCCTGATCCTGACCGCGGCGGCCGGGACGTACACATCCTCCGACGGAGGCCGTCGTTGGGCCGACGTCGGAGGGCCGGAGGTCGCTGGCTTCGCGCCACCGAACACAATCAGCCTGAAGGGTGATGCCCTGTTGATCGAACCGGCCATGAGGACCGGGCAAGCGAAGCGGGTGCGCCTCGCCGCCGCCGCCCAGGTGGGACTCAGCACGGTCGTGTTTGCCGCCCACGGCAGGGGACTCGCGTTCACGGCTGGGTCGCAGTGCCTGAAACCCCAGATCACGCCCATTCCCGCGGCGGTCTTCGCCACCCACGACGGAGGCCTGAGCTGGCGGCGCACCGCAACTCTCGACATGTCGGTCAGCGAGGCCGCGTACAGCGGGTCATATGCAGTGGCAGTGGGAGAGACGGGCTGCCGCGGGGTGCTCGCCACCTCGACGGATGCAGGCCTTAGCTGGCATCTCCATCCGATCCCCAACAGCTGTCAGGATGGCGGGGTCACCGCTGCAGGAGCCGTCTGGCTCACCTGCTTTGCTGGGGGCCCGAACGGGATCGCCTACCTGGCCAGTGGCAGCGTCTCAACACCGCTTCGAGCCCGGCACCCTCTCCGGGGTTTGGCAAACGGGGCGATGTTCGTGGTCGCTGCGAATGGCGATATGTACGCCATCGGCGAAGATCACGGCGCCAACGTCCTCTGGGTCAGCGACGACGAAGGTCGGACTTGGCGGGGGAGCCTGCTCCAACTGCCAGGCGTCTGAGGCCGAGGTGCGGTCCCCTTGGGCAGAGGCCGCAGGTCATCTCCACTTCACCACAGCTGTGGCGACCATCGGCGGTCACCGACGAATACCGGGACCCTTCGTCCTTCCGCTTCGAGTTGGAAAAGGTCTTTAGCGCACGGCGACGAACAGTTGTTTCCGGAATTGTAGACAGCTGGCCGTGAGTTCGAATCTGACCGTCGGTTCCCTAGTCTGATCTCAGCAAGTGCCGCTGAGCCGCACTTCGTTTCAGTCCAGTTGGCGTCACCCCTCCGCCACCAAGAAGGGCGAGCGCCCCGAACACTCAATCCACAGGTCTTGACAAAACCTCCCCGACGACTGCTCCGGCGTGGGCGGTCCCGCTGCCGGGGGCGAGGTATGCTCAACGAGATGGCCGCGACCCCAGTCGGGGACTCCTCAGCGCCGGGAGGTGAAGGGCTGCAAGCCCGGCCGATTGCGGTCGCTCGTCCTCAGCGAGGGCGGTTGTTGGCCGAGGTCGTCTTCCTCGCCGTAGCGGTGGCGATCGGGCTCGGAGCGCTCGGTCCAGGCTCAGGTACGCCGGGTGGGGTGGCAACCGGTGCCGGGCTCCCACTGGCGAGGACTGCGAGTGGGGACCGTACGGTGGCGGCTTCGCTGGCGCGAGACCTGCTGGAGACAGTCCGCCTCCCGCCCGGGTCCGTGCGAGTGGCTCGGGCGCCCGATCCCACGCTCTCGCAGCCATCCCAACTATCGCTCAGCAATGACCAGGTGACGCTGACCGAGTTCTGGCTGGTGCCGCAGTCGACGGGGGCCTTCGAGCGATGGACGAGCGTGGCGCCTGAGGCCGGGCTCCACGCGTTCGAGGGTGGTACCGGTTATGACCGGGCCAAGGTCGTGGAGCACTTCCTGGCATGGCAGCTGGAGAGGCTGCCGCCAGGGATGATCAGCGCCACAGTGGGTTACGGCTTCGTCGGTGCGAGCCCCTCTCACACAGCGCTGCGGGTGGACGTCCAGGTGATATGGCGACCCGCGCGCTCGGCTGGCTCTCTCATCCCGCGGTCGGACCACTATGCCGAGCTGAAGTGGGAGCAATTTGGAACTCAGGTCCGTTCGGGCGTGGTGGCGATCAGCGACTCCAATCTCCTGCGCACCCTGATCGCGCAGGTGAACGCGCTGCCGGCTGTCCCGGGTGGGGTCGAGAGTTGTCCGGCGGCTCTGCTGCAGACCGCGCTGTCGTTTGCTCACGGCCAGGGAAGCCCTGCAAATGCGGTGCTCAGCTATTCCGGCTGCGACCAGTTCACCCTGACCACGCCGGAGGGCACCGTGCTCCTCGCGACGGGGTCGGTGCTGCCCTTGGAGTTGAAGTTGATCCAGGCTAGCGGCGGCTCCTGACGGCTCGGGATGCAGCAGTGGCGTGGGCTCGCGGCGAGCTGTTGGGGCGGGGCGGCCGCTTCCGCTCCCCGTCGGTAGCCACCCCGGGCCGGATCGGCCGGCGCTTCGAGCCGCCGAATGGCTGCGCCGGCCTCGGTCCGGCAAGGTCGGTGCCGACCAGAAGGCGAGCGGGCCAGCACGTCGGGGGCACGGCTCTTCGGCCCTTGCATGAGTCGAGAGCCCGGCAGTGGGCATGAGTGGTGCGCGAGGCCGCTGGCCTTCCCGCCTCCCTACCTGCGGGGTTCACCGGCGGTGCCGGTCGCTGCAACCGGGGCTCGCGCCTGCCCGATGGCGGCGGGCGCGCTCGACGCGGTGGCGATATCATCGGGGCGAGCTGGCCGGCACCTTCAGGGCATGGGCGAGCTTCTGAAGTGCGCCAGCAGGAGGGCCCTCCCAATCGCGGAGTCGATGATCGATGGAGTCTCGGCGGAGGCCTCGGACCCGTCTAGCATCGGCGCTCCTCGCTGGATTCAGGTCGAAGCCAGCCGGTCGTGGCTTGAGCTTCTCCGGGAC
>JAJYWT010000125.1 GCA_021791345.1 bacterium | reverse complement strand
CACCCGAGCCCAGACCAGCAACGACCCCGGAGCCTTCACCTGCTCCGCCTGCCACGCGACCTATCCGGCTGCCCAGGTGGCCGGGAGCCTCTATGTGTGCCCCGGGTGCTCGCACCACGCGCGGATCGGGGCCCACGAGAGGATCCGCCAGCTGGTGGACAAGGGAAGTTTCCAGGAGTGGGACGCCAATCTCGCCGGGACCGACCGGCTCGGCTTCTTCGACACCCGGGCTTACACCGACAGGCTCGACGAGGCGCGGCTCCGCCAGCAGCTCCCCGACGCTTTGCTCACCGGCTCCGGCACCATCGAGGGCCATCGTGCCGGCGTCGCCGCCTTCGACTTCGGCTTTCTGGGAGGCAGCCTCTCGACCGCGGTCGGAGAGCGGCTGGCGCGCGCGATCGAGCACAGCGCGGAGGAGCACATCCCCTTCGTGTGCGTGACCTCCTCCGGTGGCGCACGCATGCAGGAGGGGGTGTTCTCGCTGATGCAGATGGCCAAGAGCGTCTCCGCGCTGCACCAGCTGGCCGAGGCTCACCTGCCGTTCATATCGATTCTGGTCGACCCGACGATGGGGGGCAGCATCGCCAGCTTCGCCGCCCTCGGTGACGTGATCCTGGCCGAGCCCAAGGCGATGATCGGGTTCACCGGCGCCCGGGTGATCACCCAGGCGACCTACGAGCAGCTGCCCGCCGGCTTCCAGACCTCCGAGTTCCACCACGCACGCGGGCTCATCGACCGGGTGGTGGACCGTCGCGAGCTGAAGGCAACCCTGGGCCAGATTCTCGCCGTGCTGGCGCTGCCCAACCGGGAGAGCGACCGGACCCTGGCATGACCCCCGTGGAACCCAAGGGGGAGGTCGAGACCGGCCCGGCGGCGGCGGCGTGGGCGCACGTCGAGATGTCGCGCCACCCTGAGCGGCCCTACGCGCTGGACCTGATCCAGCGCTGCCTGGATGACTTCATCGAGCTGCACGGGGACCGGCAGGGTGGCGATGATGCCGCCATGGTCATCGGGCTGGCCCGGCTCGGCGGTCAGCGACTCGCCGTGGTCGCGAACCAGAAGGGAAGGACCCTGGAGGAGCGGGGAAGACGCAACTTCGGCATGGCCCACCCCGAGGGGTACCGCAAGGCTCAGAGGCTGTTCACCCTGGCGGGGCGACTCCAGCTGCCGGTGGTCAGCTTCATCGACACCCCGGGGGCCTACCCGGGAGTGGCCGCCGAGGAGAGGGGGCAGGCGTGGGCAATCGCCCAGACCCTGGAGGCGCAGCTTGCCCTGCCGACCCCCTACCTGGCGGTGGTGATCGGCGAGGGTGGCAGCGGGGGGGCCCTGGCCACCCTGCTGGCGGATTCCGTGATGGTGCTGGAGCACGCGTTCCTGTCCGTGGCTTCGCCAGAAGCCGCCGCCGCCATCCTCTTTCGCGATGCCAGCCAGAAGCAGCATGCCGCCGCCGCCCTGCGGCTGGAGGCGGCCAACCTGCTCGAGTGGGGCATCGCTGACGAGATCGTCCCCGAGCCCGAAGGGGGGGCTCACACCGATTGGGACGCCACCGCGGCGATCCTGCGGCCTCGCCTGGAAGCGCGCCTTCGACAGCTGACCGAGCGCGGCTTCGACCCCGCACGCCGCCGGGCTCGGTACCGGCAACTCGACGGGCTCTTCCAGGCCTGATCGCCGCCACCTCCAGGCCCGGGCGGTGCCCGAGCCCCCGCTCAGGTGGCCGCGGCCCGAAGCTCCTCCCACAGCACCGCCACGTCCTCGGGCGTGGTCCGCAAACCGCCGATGGTGGCTCTCAGGGCGAACTGCCCGCGCAGCACCGCGTGCGAGATGAACACCTGGCCGCGCTGGTTGACCCGGCTCATCAGCTGCCGGTTGTGCTCTTCCAGCTCTTCCTCGGAGCTCAGGCCCGGGGGGTGGTGCCGGAAGCACACGGTGGACATAGGCACCGGAGCGAGCAACTCCCAGCCTGCCTCGCCGCTCAGCCGGTCTGAGAGCCAGGCCGCCATCCTCAGATGGGAGCGCAGGATCTCGCGTATCCCCTCCTGGCCGAAGTAGCGCAGCACCATCCAGAGCTTGAGCGCCCGCATCCGCCGACCCAGCGCCACCCCAAAATCCATCAGGTTGCGAGCCCCGATTCCCTCTTCCCGGCCGGCCTCCGGCGTGGAGAGGTACTCGGGAACCAGGGAGAAGGCGCGGCGCAACACCTCCGGTCGGGTGGTCAGCAACACCGAGCAGTCGATGGGGGTGAACAGCCACTTGTGCGGGTTCACCAGCACCGACTGCGCCCGCTCCACCCCCCCGAAGACGCGCTCCCGGTGCTCCGGCAGCGCCGCCAGGACACCACCGTGGGCAGCATCCACGTGCAGCCACACCCCGAGCTCGTCGCAGATGTCGGCGAGCTCGGGGACCGGGTCGATGCTGGTGGTGGCCGTGGTCCCCACGGTCGCCACCACGGCCAGAGGCCTGACCCCCGCCGCCAGGTCTTCCCGCAGAGCCTGGTCGAGAGCGCTCAGGTCCATCCGGAATCGCGCATCCGTCGCCACCGCGCGGTAACCGTCTCGGCCCAGGCCCAAGGTCACGACCGCCTTCTCGACCGACGAGTGGGTCTGGTCCGAGCCGTAGACACGGAGCCTGGGCAGGTCGGGCCGACCCACCAGCCCGTGCTCTCTTATCCCCAATCCCAACTGCTCCCGAGCGCCGGCCAGCGCCACCAGGGTCGAGGTGGAGGCCGTGTCGTTGATGTGGCCGTCGAAGGTTGGGGGCAGCCCCAGCAGCTCCGCCAACCAGCGGCACACGACCCACTCCAGCTCGGTGGCGGCGGGTCCGGTCCGCCACAGCATCGCGTTGACGTTTAGGGTCGCGCTCAGCAGCTCCCCGATGATGCCGGCACCGGCGGCGGAGCTGTTGAAGTAGGCGAAGAAGCGGGGGTGGTTCCAGTGGGTGGTGGCGGGCACGATCCGGGTCGAGAAGTCGGCCAGGATCGCATCCATCGACTCTCCCCTGACCGGCGCCGATTGCGGCAGCCGCTCGGCCAGCCAGCCGGGCTCGACCGCCGCCAGCGGCGGCAGATTGGCCATCTCATCGAGATACCTGGCCGCCTCCTCGATGGCGGCGTGCCCGACTCTGCGGAACTCCGCTGGGGACATCTCCAGGCTGGGACCGGCGCTCTGAGGACGGGGCAGGTCCGGCATCAGGCGGTCGCCTCGGTTGAGAGCTCCCGAGCCACACTGAAGTCCCGCGCCAGCGGGGCCGCGTGGCGCTCCCCACCCAGCGGGATGAGATGGAGGCGCAGGCCGTCCCGGGCACCGATCTCCTTCACCAGCTGGGCGGCGACCTCCAGGCCGCGGCCCGCTCTGATCTGCTCCGCCAGTCGGTCTGGGATGGGGCAGTCCGGCAGCGAGCGAAGGACGAAGTCCAGACTGCGGGCCGAGCGGATGAGCCCGATGCTCGCGAAGATCACCACCTCGGGCGGGACCACCTCCTTGAGCTGCACCAGGAACGAGTCGAAGCGCTCCAGGTCGAACACCATCTGGGTCTGGACGAAGTCGATTCCCGCGGCCGCCTTGCGCTCAAGCAGCCTGAGCTCCCGATCCCTCGGGGCGAACGGGTTGGCCACCACCCCGCGCAGCAGGGACCGGGGAGCGGCCCACTCGGGGATGGAGGCCAGGGTCTCCACCACGGTGAGCCCGCTGTCGACGGCGGCCCCCCGGTCACCCCTGACCACCAGCACGCCCAGCGCCCCGAGGGCGGCGGCGCCCATCACCTGCTGCTGCTGGCCGAGGCGGTTGCGGTCGCGGCACGAGAGGTGCACGATGGCCTGGAGTCGGCGGCTCTGGCAGGCCGATACTGCCGCCAGGGGGGAGAGCCGGGGACGGCTCATGTGGTTGTCGGTGAGACCCACCACCCCGATGGCTGGAGAGAGGAGGTCGAGGGCGCGCTCCACGGGGCGCAGGTCCGCCTGGCGAGGCATGGAGAGCTCGGCGGAAATCGCGGCGGCGGGAAACACTCTCGCCCCAATATATTGGCTCATCAGATGAGGAAAAATTTCATCCTTTTGGCGGATGGCAGAGAGCCACGCTGGGGCGCAGAATTGGCAGTCGCCGAGGTGCCCCCTCCTGTTTCGGACCCTGGCCCGGTCCGGAGTCGACCTCTTGGCTGACTTTGCTCCTGCAACCTCCCCCGCAGGTGGGTTAAGCAACGGCTTGTCCCATGGCGAAGTCCCGGTCCTGGAGGTGCGGCACCTCGGCCGCACCCTACCCCTGGGGGAGGAGCGGATCGAGATTCTCAAGGACATCACCTTTCGCATCCCCGCCGGGGAGTTCGTCACCCTGATGGGCCCCTCGGGCAGTGGCAAGAGCACCCTGCTTGGCTGCATCACCGGGCT
>JAJYWT010000048.1 GCA_021791345.1 bacterium | reverse complement strand
TCCAAGGTGCGCTTCCTCATCGCCACCGACGTGGCTGCCCGCGGCTTGGACATCGAGGACATCAGCCACGTGATCAACTACGACGCACCCTCCAGCCCGGAGGACTACGTCCACCGGGTGGGGCGGACGGCCCGGGCCGGCCGCGAGGGGGTGGCCCTAACCCTGATCACCCCCATCGAGATCCTCAAGATCCGGGACATCGAGCGCCACACCAACCGGGCCATCGAGCGGCACCAGCTCTCGGACCTTCGCCTCCTGGCCGGGTCGGTGGGAGAGCTGGTCAGCTGAGTCGCCGCCCTGGCCCTCCTGTGGGAGGCTTCAGGAACTGGGCGCCCGCGGGTAGAGGCCGAAGACCCGGAGTTCCGCGGTGATCGCTGCCAGCGCCGTCAGGAGGGGGGAGCAGTCCTCGCCGGGACCCAGCTCCAGGTCCGCGTAGAAGCGGTACTCGAAGGGGAGGTCGGGGATGGGCCGCGAGTCCAGCCGGCTCAGGTTCAGCCCCCTCTGCGAGCACTCCAGGAGGACCGCAGCCAGCGCCCCGGGGCGGTGGGCGGTGACGAACCCCAAGGAGAGCTTGGCCGGGAGAGCGGCGGGCAGGAGCCGCAGGCTGCCCGGGGCGCAGACCAGAAACCTGGTGCGGTTGCTGTTCCGGTCGGCGATGTCCTCGGCGACCACCTGGAGGCCGTAGCGGGCGGCGGCGGCCGCACTGGCGATGGCGGCATCTCCCGGGAGCCGGTGCTCAGAAACCCAGCGAGCCGCGCCGGCGGTGTCGGAGTGGGGCACCGGCTCGATCCTCCGGGCCGCCAGGAACCCGGCGCACTGGGCCAGCGCCTGGGGGTGGGAGAGGGCGCGGCGCACCGGCGCCGCGGTCGCCGTGAGCAGCAGATGGCGGACAGGCAGGAAGTGCTCGCCGAGGACCACCACCTCAGGGTGTGCCCAGAGCAGGTCGGACACCTCCTGGACCACTCCCCCCAGGCTGTTCTCCACCGGCAGGACCGCCGCCCGGCCGGACTCGATGCCGGCGAAGGCGGCGGCAAAGGTGGGCCTGCCGGTCGCCGGGATCCCCGGGAAGAGCCGCTGGGCCGCCTCCTCGGAGTAGGCGCCTGGCTCGCCCTGGTAGAGGACCTCCAGGACCTCGCCCGGGTGCCCCCCTACTCCCACCGGTGCCGGGTGGTGGGCAGCAGCGGGGATCGCGCCCTCTCAAACCCGGAGATGGCCTCCTCCTCCCGCAGCGCCATGCCCAGCGGGTCCAGCCCCGCCAGGAGGCACTCCCGCCAGAAGGGATCAAGATGGAACGAGGCCCTCCTCCCCTCCCGGTCCCGGACCTCCTGGGCGCGAAGATCGACGATCAGCCGGTACCCGTCGCGCCGGCCGGCACGCTGCCGGAGGTCGGCGCAGGTGGTGTCGTCCAGGCCCACCGGGAGGAGGCCGTTCTGGAGGGCGTTGGTGCGGAAGATGTCGGCGAAAGTCGGCGCCACCACCACCCGGAATCCCATCTGGGAAAGCGCCCAGACCGCATGCTCGCGCGAGGAGCCACAGCCGAAGTTGCGCCCCGCCAGCAGGATCTCGGCCCCCCGGTAGGCGGGGTGGTTGAGCTCGAATTCGGGGCGTTCGCGGCCACCGGCGTCATAGCGCCAGTCGAAGAAGCAGGCCTCCCCATACCCCTCCCGGCCGGTACGCTTCAGAAACTGCTTGGGGATGATCTGGTCGGTGTCGACGTCGTCTCGGGAGAGGGTGGCCACCAGCCCCTCCAGCTCGCCGAAGGCCTCCACCTCAGCGCCCCAGTGCCGCGGCGCCGAGGTCCGCTGGCTCCAGCTGGCGGACGTCAGCGAAGTGGCCGAGCACGGCGGCGGCGGCGGCCATCGCCGGGCTCACGAGATGCGTTCGCCCCCCCGCTCCCTGCCGCCCCTCGAAGTTGCGGTTGGAGGTGGAGGCGCATCGCTCCCCGGGGGAGAGGATGTCCGGGTTCATCCCGAGGCACATGGAGCAGCCGGCCTCCAACCACTCGAAGCCGGCCTGGCGGAAGATCCGGTCAAGCCCCTCCTCCTCGGCCGCCCGCTTAACCGCTCCCGATCCCGGCACCACCATGGCCCGCACTTTGGGACTCACCCGGCGGCCGGCGGCGATGGCGGCCGCGGCGCGCAGGTCCTCCAGCCGGCCGTTGGTGCAGGAGCCGATGAACACCCGGTCCACGGCGATGTCCTCGATCGCGGTGCCCTCCTTCAGCCCCATGTAGGCCAGCGCCCGCCGGGCCGCCTCCCGGGCGCTCTCCGAGGGAAGCTCGGCAAGCTCCGGGATCCGCGCCCCCACCGGGACGGACATGGAGGGGTTGGTCCCCCAGGTCACGAACGGCGACAGCTGGGAAGCGTCGATGTGGACGCGGCGGTCAAAGGCCGCCCCGGGGTCGGAGGCGAAGCTGAGCCAGCGCTCCGCAGCGGCGGCGAACTCGTGCCCGCGGGGAACCGCGGGCCGACCCTCCAGGTAGGCCACGGTGGTCTGGTCGGGGGAGACCAGACCAGCCCGAGCGCCGGCCTCGATGGTCATGTTGCAGACGGTCATCCTCCCCTCCATGGAGAGCCCGCGCACCGTGCTGCCCGAGTACTCCACTATCGAGCCCTGGCCACCCGCCACCCCGATCTCCCGGATGATCCCCAGAGCGAGGTCCTTGGCGGTCACGCCCTGGCCCAGCTGGCCCTCCACGCGCACCTCCAGGGTGGGGGCCGGAGCCTGCCAGAGGCATTGGGAGGCGAGCACCTGCTCCACCTCGCTCGTTCCGATCCCGAAGGCCAGCGCCCCAAAGGCGCCGTGGGTGGAGGTGTGAGAGTCGCCGCAGACGACGGTCATCCCCGGCTGAGTCAGGCCCAGCTCCGGGCCCACCACGTGGACGATCCCCTGGCGGCGGTGATAGAGGTCGAGGAGCGGAATGCCGGCCGAGGTGCAGTTCTCCGAGAGCTGTCGCAGCTGCTCCCTCCCCACCGGGTCGGGGGTCTCCCGGGAGCGCTCCCAGGTCGGGACCAGGTGGTCCATCACCGCCAGGGTCAGGTCGGGGCGGCGCACCTTCCGCCCGGCGGCCCGGAGGCCGGAGAAGGCCTGGGGGGAGGTGACCTCGTGCACCAGGTGCAGATCGACATACATCAGCATCCGCTGCAGGGGGTCCCCGGCCACATGGTGGGTCTCCCAGATCTTGTGGTAGGCGGTGCGCTGGGCCTCCAAGGGCGGTACCTCCATCAGGCGGTGCTGGACTGGGGCGCCCGCATCCGGGGATGGCGGGCCGCCCACTCGTAGCTGTCGATCAGGGCCTCGCAGGAGGCCTCCAGGATGTTGGCAGAGCAGCCGACTGTCGTCCAGCGCCGGCGGCCGTCCGAGGAGTCCACCCCCACCCGAACGGTGGCTCCGGTGCCCCGGTCGCCGTCGATGACCCGCACGCGGTAGTCGACCAGCTCAACCTGGGCCAGCTCGGGAAAGTGGGGAACCAGGGCCCGGCGTAGCGCCGAGTCCAGCGCCGCCACCGGGCCGAGGCCCTCGGCCGCGGTGTGGACCACCACCCCGCGGACCTCGACCTTTACGCTCGCCTGCACCTTCCGTTCCCGCGCCTGCCCCCCTCCGCTCGCCACCACCAGGGAATCGAGGACGGCGAACGGTGGTGAGTCCGGGCCCAGCTCGCGGCGGGCCAGGAGCTCGAAGGAGGCGTCGGCGTCCTCGAAGGCCCACCCCTCCTCCTCCAAGCCCTTGAGCCGGGACACCAGCCGCTGGCGCTGAGCCCGGTCGGGAAGCGGCAGCCCCAGCTCCGTGAGCTTGGCGGCCACGTTGTTGGCCCCACTCTGGTCCGAGACCACAGTCCTGGTGCGGTTCCCCACCAGATCGGGGTCCACGTGCTGATAGGCGTCCCGGTGGCGGGCCATGCCATGGGCGTGCAGCCCACCCTTGTGCAGGAAGGCGGCCGTCCCCAGGTAGGGACGCCCGGAGTCTGAGGGCCGGTTCGCCAGGGAGTCAAACTGCTGGGAGAGCTGGGTCAACTCGCGCAGCATTCGCGGCGCCAGCACCCGCCGGCCCAGCTTGAGCTGGAGGTTGGCCGCCACCACCGGCAGGTCGGCGTTGCCACAGCGCTCGCCGCAGCCGTTGACCGTCCCCTGGACCATGCCCGCGCCGGCTTCGACCGCCGCCAGCGATGCGGCCACCGCCACCCCGGAGTCGTTGTGGCAGTGGATCCCCACCACCGGCCCGAAGCGTGTCACCACCTCCCCCACCGCCGCCGCGATCGGCCCGGGCAGGCAGCCGCCGTTGGTGTCGCAGAGAGTGAGCCAGCGGGCGCCGGCACCGACCGCGGCGGCCAGCGCCTCCATGGCGTACCGCGGGTCGGCTCGGTACCCGTCGAAGAAGTGCTCGGCGTCGAAGACCACCTCCCGGCCCCGGTCCACCGCCAGCTCCACCGACTCGGCGATCATCATTAGGTTC
>JAJYWT010000133.1 GCA_021791345.1 bacterium | reverse complement strand
AGGTGTACCTCGGCGCACAGTGGCGAACTGAATGGAGTTCAAGCACTGGCGTCACGGACGCTCACGTACACCCGCGGACTGCCGTCCGCGAACCCCCATTCGAAGGTTCGAATCCTTCCGCCCCAGCGCCTTGGATCTCGGCTAGTAGGCCGCTCCCACTTCATGCAGGTCAGTTGACCTGTTGAGGCATCTCGCCCTCCGGGTTCGGCATGGGTGGTGGCCGGGCCGGGTGCGAATCAGCTGGCCGGCGAACCGAACCATGTTTTCCGGCGACCTCCGGCCGTATCTTCCGGTCTCATGATCACCGACCTCCCTGAGCTGACTATGGCCGATCTCGCCGCCTGGCGCGGGTGGCTTGAGAATCACGCCTCGGACTCGGATGGTGTCTGGCTGGTTCTGGCCAAGAAGGGGACCACCCGGCCGACTTCGCTCACGTACGACCAGGCACTCGAAGAGGCTCTCTGCCACGGCTGGGTCGACGGGCAGCTAGCCCGGGCCGACGCGGGTACCTTCCGGCGAAGGTTCACGCCCCGGCGCCGAGGCAGCGCTTGGTCGAAACGAAATACCACCCTGGCCGAGCGGCTGATCGCCGAAGGCCGGATGCGCCCGGGTGGACTCGCCGCCGTGGCCCGGGCCAAGTCCGACGGAACCTGGGAAGCCGCGTACCACGGCGCTGCGACCATCGAGGTGCCCGGTGACCTCGCCGTGGCGCTGGACGCCGATCCACGAGCCCGGCAGGCATTCGACCGGCTCGACGGGGCCAACCGCTACGCCGTGCTGTATCGGGTCACTACCGCAAAGCGTCCCGAGACTCGCCATCGACGGATTGAACAACTCGTGGCCATGCTCGCCCGCGGGGAGATCCTCCATCCGCCTCGAGCCCCACGGTAGACAGAGGTACGAGGCGGCACTTCGTTCAGCACGGTTGGCCCCCGCACGCCAGAGGCCGGCAGGCCATCCTTCCCCTGGACCACATCGCGCCATCTCCGGGAATCAACCGATCAAGCAGGCTGCGGCCGGTGCGTCAGCGCCGCGAGAAGCCCCGAACCACCTCCATCACCTCATCCAGATACTGGTCACCCTCACCGCGCCTCATCCCGTCCGCCACGCAGTGAGCGAGATGCTCCCGCAGGAGGAGGTAGCCGATCTGGTCCAGGGCGGCGGTGGCCGAGCGGATCTGGATCAGCACCTCCGGGCAGTAGCGCTCCTCCTCGACCATGCGGGCGATCCCCGCCACCTGGCCCTCCACCTTGCGAAAGCGCCGCAGGAGCTCGGGCTTGGTCGCCTGGTAGGAACCCCGGCGGACGGTGCCGGCAGGCGCGCTGGTCATGCCCCCGCCGCGCCGCTGGAACCCGGAAGGCCGGCCGCCGCGGCTAACCGGCGCTGGAACTCCGTGCTGCACCCCTCCGAGCAGAAGTAGTGAGTGGTGCCGGCGAGCTCGAAGCTGGCCGCAGCGGTGGCGGCGTCGATCTCCATGCCGCAGACGGGATCGACCACTCGCTCGGAAGGTGGCCGGGAGCGCAGGTAGCGGCTGGGGTCAGCGGCGAAGCGGTCCCGGCAGGACAGCGCGCAGAAGTAGTAGGGGGTGCCGTCGTGGACGAGGGTCGCGGCCGCATGTTGCGGGTCCACCTCCATGCCGCAGACCGGGTCGATCGCGAGGAGAGCATCTCCCCCCCTGGGGGCAGCGTCAGTCATTAGGGTTCCTCCCTGTGCCGGTGAGCCAGCTCCCGCGGCCATCCGGTCACGGCAGCGATCAGAGCAGAAGTAGATGGTCTTTCCCTGGAGCACCAGGGTGGCTGGGGCGTTGGCGATCTCCACCTGCATGCCGCAGATGGGGTCTATGGCGTACCCGGCGCTGCCGCCCGCCGCCCGGCGGCGCTGGTACTGCCAGAAGATGGCCGCCAGGACGACCAGAGCCAGCAGGTCGAGGTAGCTGGTGTAGTTGAGGGTGAAGGCGTGGGTGACCAGCTGGGCGGGCCGTCCCGGCGGGTTGATCCCCACCGCCTGGAAAAGGTACTGAACCATGAGGCCGGCGGCGGACATCACCACCCAGAAGGCCAGCAGCATGCGCAGTGCCAGCCGCCAACCGTAGAAACGGCGGTAGATGAGCAGCAGGGGCATACTGATCAGGTCGGCGAAGACGAAGCTGACCACCCCCCCAAAGCTGATCCCGCCCTTCCACAGCGCCGCTGCCAGGGGCACGTTGCCGACGGAGCAGACGAAGCTGATGATGGCGATGAAGGGCCCGATCACCGCGTTCTCCAGTGAGGACCAGAAGCCGTGTCCGGTGAGGAACAGCGCCTGCCACGCTGAGCTGGGTACCAAAGCCGCCAGAAAGCCCGCCACCAGAAAGCCGATCGCCAGCTCGCGCCGCAGCATGGTCAGGTCGGCGGCGGCGTAGCCGGCGGCATCGCTCCACCCCTGTCGGGTGCGGATCCTGGCGCGCCAGCCGGCCTCCAGCGGGTCCTGCGCGGGGCGCGGCGCCGCGCAGCTGGCACCCTCCTCAAGGTCAGTGGGGCCGCCGTTCAACCGGTTTCGGGCCCGCTCCACCAGCTGCCGGGGGAAGAGAACCCGGGCCACCAGTGCCAGGAGGGCAATCATGAGCAGCCCGCCGACGAACTCGCTGGCTGTGAATTGCCAGCCGATGAGCACCGCGAGCACCACCCCGAGCTCGATCACCAGGTTGGTGGAGGCGAACATGAAGACCATGGCGGCCACGAAGTCGGCCCCCTTGGCGAAGAGCGACTTGGCCATGGCCGAAGCGGCATAGGAGCAGGAGGAGGAAACGGCCCCAAAGCCCGCCGCGCGGGTCAACGAGAGCAAACCCGGGCGGCCCAGGGCGGAGCTCATCTCCCGGCGGGACACAAATGCCTGCACGCCCCCGGAGAGGAGGAATCCGAGGGTGAGGGCCCAGAGGGTCTCCCACACCATGGCCAGAGCTTCGCGCAGCCCTGCCCCAACCATCCCCAAAACGTGGACCGCGAGCATCGGTATGACCTCCCTCAGCATGATACCCCCGGGGGGCATACGGGTGCTGGCTCAGGAGGGGGGAGGGGGTACCAGGAGCACCCCCAGGACCGGCTGGGCGCGCCGGCGGGCCAGCTGCTGGATGGTGCGGAGGACGCTGGCCGCAGCCGGAGAGATGGACTCGGCCCAGAGCTGGAACCCCTGGTTCAGGACGTCCAGCTCATGGATCCTGGGGACGGTCTCGCGGAGCGCCTGCTGCACCTCCTCCGGCAGCGGGTCGGACGTTAGGGCCACAACCCAGTCGGTGGCCACCTGTCGAGGGGTCTTGCGAGTGGTCGGGTCGGAGAGCGCCAGGATGGACGCGGCCAGCTCGCGCACCCGGCCGAAGAGGACCTCATTTCCCGGGGTCCGCGCCAGCCGCTCCAGGACCTCGGTGACCCGGTCGGGAAGGAGCATCCGTCCCAGGATCGGGGAGACCGGCAGGGCCCAGCCCCCGCCCAGGATGTCCGCCCACTCCCCGGCGGCCTCCTCGGAGAGCGGCTTTCGGAGCCGTCCGAAGATGCCCAGGCTCTCGCGCGGGGTGGAGTGAGCCACTGCCAAGTAGGCAGCCACCGCCTCCGCACCGGCCTCCTCGGACTCCAGGGCACGCTCCACCGCGTGGAGCATGCGGTCCAGACGGGACCGCTCCTGCTCCAGGGTGTGGCGGTGGCGCTCCAGGGCCGGGCGCAGAGACCCCTCCGCGCCCAGGCGGGGAAGGCTGCCGGAGATCTCAGCAAGGCTCATCCCCAGGCTGCGCAGCAGGTCTATCTGGAGGAGGAGGAGGAGCTCGCCGGCACCGAAATAGCGGTAGCCACTGGGGCTGCGGGCTGGGTTGAGGAGCCCCAGTCGCTGATAGTGCCGGATGCGGCCGGGAGTGACCCCCGTGAGCTTGGCCGCGTCTCCGATCTTCAGGCGGGGGGCCGCTTCCAGATCGGATGAACCCATGGCTTGACTCTACGACAGTTTCAAGGTTTAGAGTCCTAAACGATCAAGCCAGGCAGGGCCGTGACCTCAGCGGCCGGAGGAAGCAGATGTCGATCCCGGTGCGACAGAAGATCAAGGTTGGCACCTACCTCATGTCCCAGCGCCTGCGCGGGGTGAAGAAGTTCCCGCTCGTCCTGCAGCTGGAGCCGCTCTACCAGTGCAACCTGGAGTGTGTCGGTTGCGGCAAGATCCAGCACCCGGACGACATCCTGCGCCGCCGACTGAGCGTGCAGCAGTGCATCGACGCGGTCGAGGAGTGCGGCGCCCCGGTGGTCTCCATCGCCGGCGGCGAGCCCCTGGTGCACAAGGAGATCGACCAGATCACCCAGGCCCTGCTGGAGCGCAAGAAGTACGTCTACCTCTGCACCAACGCCATCCTCATGGAGCGCAAGCTGGACCTCTTCAAGCCCGACCCCTACTTCGCCTGGTCGGTGCACCTGGACGGGCTGCGCGACCGCCACGACGAGTCGGTGAG
>JAJYWT010000181.1 GCA_021791345.1 bacterium | reverse complement strand
AACCTCAACTTCGTCGCCGGGGAGACGGTGGCCAACCTGGTCGAGGTCCAGCTGGGCAGCAACGGGGGGGTCAGCTTCTTCAACCAGTTGGGCGACGTGCAGCTGGTGGCCGACCTGGAGGGCTACGTGTCGACCACCACGGAGGGCGCGGCCGGCCTCTTCACCCCGGTGACCCCGGCCCGGCTGCTGGACACCCGGATAGGGGTGGGTGGCACCACCGGACCCCTGACCCCTGGCCAGACCATCCGGGTCCAGGTGACCGGGGTGGGGGGCATCCCCTCCAGCGGCGTGGGCGCGGTGGCCTTCAACCTGACCGCCACTGACCCCACCGGGTCGAGTTACATCACCGCCTACCCGGACTCCCAGCCCCGGCCGCTGGCCTCCAACCTCAACTTCGGAGCCAACGAGACCATCGCCAACCGGGTGATCCTCCCGGTGGTCAACGGGTACGTCGACCTCTACAACGACTTCCAGGGCTCTGACGTCCAGCTGGTCCTGGACGTGAACGGCTACTTCACCAGTAGCAGCGCCGCCTCCTCCAGTGGCTCCGACTTCAATGCGCAGACGCCCCAGAGGATCGCGGACACCCGGTCCGGATCGGGCCAGGGATACGCGGGCCAGACCCTCGGCCCGGGTGGGGTTCTCACCATTCAGGTGGCGGGCGTTGGCGGGGTGCCGGCCATGACCTCCGCCTCCCCACCCACCGCGGTGGTGCTCAACGTGACGGTGACCGACCCGACCCAGAACAGCTATCTCACGGTCTGGCCCAGCAACGTCAGCCAGCCCGGGACCTCGGACATCAACTACGTGACCGGGCAGGTGCAGCCCAACCTGGTGATCGTGGGGCTCAGCCCGACCGGTGAGGTCTCCTTCTACAACCAGCTGGGGAACGCCGACATCGTGGTCGACGTGGAGGGCTGGTACTCCTAAGAGCTGGCGCGGCCAGCCGCTCCCCCTGGGGCTGACCTCAGAGAGAGCGTGCCCGACTGAACGTCCCGGCTCCTCCCGCCTGGGCCAGCGGCCTCGGTTGCCCGGGCCAGGCGGCAGTGGATCACCGGTCGGGGTTCTCCGGGCCGGAGCGCCGGAATAGTTCCGCGCAGCGCGAATCTCGGGGGCCCCGCAGACTTGTTCCCACCGCGCGCCCAGGCGGGGGCGCTCTCCTCGTACTAGGTGCGTCTTGTACCGGATCGCCGCGGGGGACGGCGGCGCGCCCACCAGCTCCGGGCGCGCCTCAGGGTGGTGGCGGCGCCGTCCCGGCGCCAACTTGCGGCGGCTCGGCGTGCCAGATGTATGGCCCCCGTCACGGTCGGGCGGGGAGAGGAACGGCCGCCGGTGGGCAGACCTGCCCGGCGAGGAAGGTCGGCGGCCCGGAATGGAGCCTTGGCAAACGCCCGCAGGGGGATGGTGGCCCGATCCCAGGTGAGCTGCTGCGCCTCGGCGAGGACCCGGGCGGAGATCTCCTCCCGACGGGTCCTGCTCTGGGCCAGCTCGCGGATGGCCGCCGCCAGCGCCTCGGGGTCCTTCGGGGGCACCGTCCAGCCCAGCTCCCGCTCCTCCACCAGGTGGGCGAAGTGGTCCCCCTCGGTGCAGATGATGGGCAGCCCGGCCCAGAGGTAGTCGAGGAGCCGGGTGCGGAAGGCGAAGTGGGTTTCCGCGTTCTCGAAGTGGGTGGACACCCCGCAGTCGGCGCCGGCCAGCCACCTGCCCCGCTCCTCATAGGGCACCCACTCGGAGTTGAAGAACACCCGCCGCCCGGTGAGGGCGAGCTGATCCGAGAGCTCCATGGCCCTCTTGGTGATCCACATCTTGGGCGGGATCCCGGAGTTGGGATGGCTGGTGGACATGAAGACCAGCTTCACCGGGGGTGAGAGGTCCTCGACCCGGGCCACCGCCTGGATCAGGGTCAAGGGGTCGAACCAGTTGTAGATCCCGCCCCCCCAGAGGAGCACCAGGTCGTCCTGTTCCACCCCGGGCAGGGGAAGGCGGAGGCCACTGTCTCGGGCCGGGGGTGGCGCCTCCGGAAGCCCGAAGGGCACCACGTCGATCAGCTGGCGGAAGGTCGGGTCCCGGGACCAGTTGCGAGGGTTGAGCCGGCCGCCGGCCAGCAGCGAGCCGAGCCACAGGTCCCGCTGTATCTCGCTGGCGCAGATGAAGTAGTCCCCCAGCCGGAGCATGTCCGAGACCGCCTCGCGGACCTGGAAGTCCTCGCGCTCCCTCTCGGCCATCTCCAGGTGCTCCTCCTGGCCCAAGAGGGCGATGGGGAACGGGTCGTACAGGTCCACCACCAGCGGTGCGTCCAGCTCCCGGAGCACGGGATAGCGCACCAGCGCCAGCCCCTCAATCAGCACCAGGTCATGGGAGCGGGCCAGCCGTTCCAGGGCCGCCGGACCCAGCTCCGGTGAGACGGTGATCCCCGGGCTGGCAAGGTCCGTGGAGCCCACCCCCACCAGGGTCACCTGGTGGCCGTCCGCGGCCAGGCTCCGCCCCAACTCGAAGCAGCGGATCCCCGGTCCCGCCATCCTGATGGCTACCACGTCGTTGGCCACGATCAGGACCCGGCTCACCCCGGCAAGATAGCAGGGCCGGAAGCGGGGTCAAAGGCGCCCCCAAGGCGCGGGGCAGGCCAGGATCATCTGCTCGCAAGGGCCGCGCGGTGGATCGTGAGCCCCAGCCGCCCCCCACGCCGACGCATCGGTGATCATGTCGGGGTGGATGCCGCTTCTCTGGCTCCCGACGCGGAGGGCGAACTCGGCAGCTCGACCGGCCCGGCCTGGGCACGCGCTGTGCTGCTGCCCGGCGCGATCACCCTCTGGTGCCTGCACTCGCTGCTGGCTCCGGGCTACGTGCTGCAGATCGACTCGATCTTCGGCCCCAATATGCCACTCTCCCTGTCGTGGGTAGGCGCCCCGCTCACGTTGGTGGCCCACCTACTTGGTGGCTATTGGTCCGGGAGGCTGTATTTAGGCCTGGCCATCTTCCTCTGCGGTTTCGGCCCCATGGTGCTCGTGCGCCGAGTCACCTGGGTCGCCCAAGTGCCAGCCGGGCTGCTGGGAGCTCTCAATCCGTTCGTTTATGAGCGAATGGTGGAGGGCCAGTGGGGAGTGGCGGCCGGGGCGGGAATGCTCTTCCTGTGGCTATCATCCTGGGAAGCGCTGCTACAGCGGCCATCGCTTCGGCGGCTCGCCCTCGTCTCGGGGGCAGGATGGCTGGCGGTGGTGCTAGACCAGCACACAATCGGAGTTCTACTGGTCCTGGCGGCCGCCAGCCTCGTTTGGCGCCGCGCATGGAGGGAACCCCGGGCGCTAGTTTGGGCGCTCACGAGTTTTGTGGTTTTGCTCGCAGCGCTGTCGTACTCTCTGCCGGCGTTCTTCCTCGGCCACGAAAATGGAACTTACTACTCCGTGGAGCACTTCTCACGGGCGGACTTGGTAGAGTTCCGCTCCACCGCCAGCCCGAGGTATGGCCTCTGGGTGAACCTCCTCGGGCTATACGGCTTCTGGGCGGAGCGGCTCGGCCGGATCCCCATGTTGGATTCGGGCTCACCTTGGTGGCCGCTTGGGGCTGGAGTCTTCGCGGCCCTGACCATTGCTGGGGCTTGGACCGAACGTGAGCGCGCCTGGCTGTTTGGCTGCGGAGTGCTTGGCTTGTTAGTTGCCGGAAGTACGTCCACAGGGCCCGGGCAAACCGCCTTCCTCTGGCTTATGCAGCGCATTCCGCTCATAGGCGCGTATCGCGAGCCCGAGAAGTGGAGTGAATTATGGCTGCTTGCCGTAGTGGTCCTGTCCGCGACTCTGATCGACCGGCTGCGGAGGCCCCCTGCTCATGCTCTTTTGAGCGGAGCAATGAGCCTGGTATTGGTCGCAGCCACCCTCCTCCCAGCCGGTGCGGCGATGCTTCGCGAACTTCCGGCGACTGTGCGGCCAGCCCGGTATCCTACCGACTGGTACCAGGCAGCCTCGTACATGAGGCATAACGTGCCGGAGAGCGCCCGGGTCCTAGTTCTCCCCTGGACGCTGTACGAGGAGCTTCCGTTCACAGGAAATGTACTTTCCGCCAATCCGGCTCCGGTCTTCTTCCCTGGAACGCTGGTCTCGCCGAGTGACATCCAGATCCCGGGTGCTGTGACAGAGGCGAGAGCCCCAGGGAACCTGACCAAGATCGCCCTCGCCCCGCTGGCCCCCGACTGCGCGCTGGCCAAGGGGATCCGGAGGCTCGGCATCTCGTGGGTGCTGGTTGAACCAGCACCTGGCAGTGCGCAGGTTGAGAGCGCAGTCCTCACCTGCGGCTTTCACATTAGATTTGGCCAGCCCCCTGGACTCGTCCTCCTAGGGAGCTGACCGAGGCCCGACCACCCCCATCTCACCCTGAGCGAGCGGCGAGCGATATCGTCCAACGTAACGCCTCCGTCATTAACCGTCCAATACGATTGACCATCGCGGGTCAGGCCCCGATACTCTCAACTAGTGTCCTGCTT
>JAJYWT010000178.1 GCA_021791345.1 bacterium | reverse complement strand
GGCAAGTACGGCAGCCTGGTGATCGCCATCATCCTCGCCCTGATCCTCTCCGCTTTGGCAACCCGCATCTCCCAGCCCTCCTCGGCCCGCCGCTGACCAAGGGTCGGTCAGCGCGCTCAGCCCGGCAGGCTTAGAAGGTATTCGCGGGCAGCCTCGACGTCTCGGGAGATCTGGGCCACCAGCTCGGCCTCGGTGCCGAAGACGGCCTGATCACGAAGGCGGCTCAGGATCTGGACCTCGAGCGTCTGGCCGTACAGCGACCCGGGATCCTGGAGGCAGTGGACCTCCAGGGTCCTGGGACCGGGACCGTACTGTGGCCTGGTGCCGATGCTGCCCACCGCCGGCAGCAGCTCGATCCCGGCGGCCCTCGCCCGCATCACGTAGACCCCGTCCGGAGGCAGGGCCTGGCCCTCCGCCCAGCGCAGATTGGCTGTTGCAAAGCCCAGCCTTCGGCCCCTCTCCTCACCGTGCTCCACCTCGCCCAGGATGGTGAAGGGGTGCCCCAGCAGGACCTTTGCCTCCTCCAGCCGTCCCTCCTGGAGCAGCTGGCGGATGGCACTGCTGCTGACCTCTCGCCCCCCCACCATGACCGGCGCCACCACCTCGAGCGCCAGGCCCTCCTGCTCGCAGTAGCTCTGCAGGAAGGAGAGCCGACCGCTGCCGCCGCGGCCGATGGAGAACCGCGGCCCGGCCACGATCGCGGTCAGCCGGTAGCGGGAGCGCAATCGGTTGAGGAAGTCGTCGGGCTCCAGCGACCGCAGGTGCTCGTCGAACGGCAGGACCAGGAGCCGGTCGACCCCCAGCGCACCCAGGAGCCGCCGCCTCATCTCTGGGGGGCTGAGCAGGGGGATCGGATCCGCACCGCCCAGCACGATCCGCGGATGGGGGATGAAGGTGGCGGCGAGAACCAGGCCCTGGGCGCGATCGGCGTGGCGGCGGGCAGCCGCCAGCAGCGCCTGGTGGCCCAGGTGGACGCCGTCGAAGTTGCCGATCACCAGCACGTGGGCGTCATCCTCGAGAGCCCCGAGGGCAAGCGGCATGCCGAAGTCGGCGCGCATGGTCATGGGCCTACCGAGACCGCCTGGATCAGCCGCCCAGCGGCAGCAGGACCTTGGTCGGCCTGAACCGCATCCCCACCAGCTCTCCGATCGCCAGCAGCCGCCCATCCGCCCCGTGGGCACGCACCTCCCACGGCTCACCCGCAGCCGCCTGGGGTAGCCCGTGGGGCAACCGTTGCACCCACACCCCCTGGCCCCGCTGGACGGCCTGCGCCGAGCTCGCCAGCAGCTCCAGCCGGGGCAGGTCCTGGACCACCACCTCAGGGGACAGCAGCAGGCTGCGAGGATCGGGTGAGTTGGCGAGTTCGTCGAGGCTCACCGCGTCCGCCAGCTTGAAGGGCCCGTACTCGGTCCGCTCGAGCCATGCCAGCACCCCGCCGACCTCCAACCGTTCGCCCAGGTCGGTCGCCAGGACCCTGAGGTAGGTGCCCTTGCCGCAGACCACCTCCACCTCGGCCTCCGCCACCACCCCGGGGGTGAACCGGCGCAGTCGGATCTCCTTGATCTCCGCGGTGCGGGCCTTGCGTTCCACGGTCACCCCCTGGCGCGCGAGTTCGTAGAGGTGCTTGCCCTGGTGGCGCACCGCCGAGTGCATCGGAGGGATCTGCTGGATCAGGCCCACGAAGTGGGTGAGGGCTTCAGCCACTGCGGCCTCCGTGAGGTGGGCCGCCGACGCCACCTGGCGGACCTCTCCCTCCAGGTCCCCGGTGTCACTGACCTCCCCCAGCCGCAGACGGGCGTGGTACGTCTTGGTCTGGCGCAGGATGTGGTCCACCAGCCTGGTCGCCCTGCCCACGCATAGCGGCAGCACCCCCGAGGCGGCGGGGTCGAGCGTGCCCGCATGGCCGACGTGACGCTCCTGAAGCGCCTGGCGCGCCACCCTGATCGCGGCAAACGAGGTGATCCCCTCCGGCTTGGCCAGGTTGAGGACCCCCGTCACCTGCGGTCCCTCTTTGTCCCGGCGCAGGGGGTTAGCCACGGTCCTGGACGGTGCGCTCATGACCTGTTCCCGGCAAGTGCGGCCCGCGCCTTGGCTAGGATCAGCTGCTCCAGCTCCGGCAGGGCCATCTCCACCTCAGCACCCGCCGCCCGCAGATGACCGCCACCGCCGACATCCGCGACCAGGGTGTAGGCGGCCAGGTCGCCACGGGTGCGCACGCTCACCTTGGTGAGATTCGCCTGCTCCTGCTTGAAGAGCAGTGCGCACTCCATGGTATCCAGCGACTGCAGCAGATCGATGATGCCCTCGGTCTCCTCCATCCGCGCCCCGGTCTCCTCCAACATCTCGGTCGTCACCTCGCTCCAGGTGAGACGGCCGTCCAGCTCGTAGCGGGCGGCGGCGCACGACGCCGCCTGCAGACGCAAGGTGGTCTGGGGACGCGACTTGTAGCTCTTAAGCGCCACGAAGGCCACGTCCGCGCCGAGGTCGGCCAGCTCCGCCCCGAGGTGGAGCACATGGGCGGTGGTGTTGTCGTGCCGGAACCCGCCGGTGTCGGTGAAGATGGCGGCGTAGAGGTTGGTCGCGGCCTCAGGCCCAATCCGGGCACCCCAGAGGCGCAGCACGTCGTAGATGATGACCCCGGTGGCGGCAGCCTCCCGGTCCACGATGGCGAGGTCGCCGAAGCCGTCGTTGCTGGCGTGGTGGTCGAAGAGGATGGTGAGCGGGGCGCGCTCGATCCTCGGCCTGAGGTTGCCGAACCGGCCGGGGCTGCCGGCGTCGAAGGCGATCGCCACCGCATCGTCCGGCGCCGGGTCGCGGTTCACGGTGGCGTAGCCGGGCAGGTAGGCGAGATTCAACGGCAGCGGATCGGGCGCCCACACACTGACCCGGCGCCCCATGCCCTTCAGGTAGTCGGCAAACGCCAGGGCCGACCCCAGCGAGTCCGCATCGGCATCCTTGTGGGCGACGCAGAGGAAGTCCTGGTTGGAGCGGATCACCTCGTCGATTCGCCGCAGCGTCTCAATCTCCACTGGGATCCCTCCCCTGTTCCAGCTGATCGAGGATCACCGCGACCCTCACCCCGTAGGCGATCGAGTCGTCAAGGCGGAAGTTGAGCCGGGGCACCCGCCTAAGGTTCTCCAACCGCGAGCCGAGCAGATGCCGAAGGTACCCCTCCATCCCCTGGAGCGTCTTGAGGGACGCCTCGCGACGCCTGTCGTCGCCGAGCGAGCTCACCTTCACCTTGGCCTCGGAGAGATCACGCGCACACTCGACGCCGATCACGGTCACCATCTGCAGGCGCGGGTCCTTCACGTCGTGGGCCAGCGCCAGCGCCAGCTCCTGCAGCAATTGGGCATTCAGCCGCTCCATCCGGTGGGGGTTGGCGGAATCGCGAGTCACGAACGGTCCATCCTCGAGCATCGCAACGGGTGACGAGGCCCGGCTGCGCCACTCACTATGGTCAGCGATTTCGCTGCTGCACCACGTAGCTCTCGAGGATGTCGCCCTCGAGAAAGTCCTGATAGCCACCGAGGTCGACTCCGCACTCGTAGCCCTGCGCCACCTCGCGGACGTCGTCCTTGAAGCGCCGCAGAGACTCGATGCGGGCACGCTGCACCTCCCTGCCGTCACGCATGACCGCCACCGTCGAACCCCGGCTGATCTTGCCGTCGGTGACCTGACAGCCCGCGATGACGCCGCTGCGGGGCACCCGGATGCGGGCCTTGACCTCCGCCCTGCCCTCGAAGACCTCCTCGAAGGTGGGCTCGTGGAGCCCGCGGATCGCCTTCTCGATGTCCTCGGTGATCTGGTAGACCACGTCATACGTGCGCACGTCGATCCCCTGCTTCTCGGCCGCCACCTTGGCGTTGGCGTCGGGGCGCACGTTGAACCCGACCACGATGGCGTTGGCGGCCGCGGCCAGGTCGACATCCGCGACCGTGATCGGCCCCACCCCTTCGTACACCAGCCGCAGCCGCACCAGCGGGTCCGCGAACTTGAGGAGCGCGGAACGGAGCGCCTCCAGCGCTCCCTGGGTGTCCGACTTGACCACCAGGTCGAGATCCCGCACGCTCTGGTCGCTCTGCCGGCTCAGTTCGGCCAGGCTGACCTTGGGAGCCTCGGCCCGGCCGGAGCGCTGGGCCAAGAGGGTGGCGGCGGCTCTCGCCTTCGCCTCCTTCTCGGACGGGACCACCTCCAAACGGTCGCCGGCGGTCACCACCTCGGGAAGACCCACAACCTGGACCGGCAGCCCGGGGCCGCAGCTCTCCACGCGCTGGCCCCGGTCGTCCACCAGCGCCCGCACCCGGCCCGCCACCGGTCCGACCACGAAGTGATCCTGCACCCTGAGGGTTCCCTCCTGGACCAGCACCGACGCCACCGGGCCCCTGCCCTTGTCCATCTGGGAGTCGATGATGGTGGCCTCCGCGGGCCGGTCCGGGTTGGCTCGCGGTTCGTGCAGGTCGGTGACCAGAAGGATCATCTCCAGGAGGTGGTCGAGCCCCTCGCC
>JAJYWT010000062.1 GCA_021791345.1 bacterium | reverse complement strand
AGGCCGGAGAAGGCCTGGGGGGAGGTGACCTCATGGACCAGGTGCAGGTCCACGTACATCAGCATCCGCTGGAGGGGGTCCCCAGCCACGCGGTGGGCGTCCCAGATCTTGTGGTAGGCGGTGCGCTTGGCCTCCAAGGTCGGTCCCTCCATCAGGCGGTGCTGGATTGGGGCGCCCGCACCCGGGGATGGCGGACCGCCCACTCATAGCTGTCGATCAAAGCCTCGCAGGAGGCCTCCAGGATGTTGGCAGAGCAGCCAACCGTCGTCCAGCGCCGTCGCCCGTCCGAGGAGTCCACGCCCACCCGGACGGTGGCTCCGGTGCCCCGGTCACCGTCGATGACCCGCACGCGATAGTCGACCAGCTCCACCTGGGCGAGCTCGGGAAAGCGGGGGACCAGGGCTCGGCGCAGCGCCGAGTCGAGGGCCGCCACTGGGCCCGGGCCCTCGGCCGCGGTATGGACCACCACCCCCCGCACCTCGACCTTGACGCTCGCCTGGACGCCCCTCTCCCGGGCCGGCCCCCCACCGCTGGCCACCACCAGGGAATCTAGGACGGCGAAGGGCGCCGGGTCCGCGCCCAGCTCGCGCCGGACCAAGAGTTCGAAGGACGCGTCGGCGTCCTCGAATGCCCACCCGGCCTCCTCCATGCCCTTGAGCCGAGACACCAGCCGCTGACGCCGACCCGGGTCGAGAGGCGGCAGCTCCAGCTCCGCGAGCTTGGCGGCCACGTTCTGAGCCCCGCTCTGGTCCGAGACCACGGTCCTGGTGCGATTGCCCACCGCGGCCGGGTCCACATGCTGGTAGGCGGCCCGGTGGCGGGCCATGCCACTGGCGTGCAACCCTCCCTTGTGGAGAAACGCGGCCGCCCCCAGGTAGGGGCGCTGGGGGTCGGAGGGCCGGTTTGCCAGGGAGTCGAACTGGAGGGATAGCTGGGTCAGCTCGCGCAGCCTGGCTGGCGCCAGAACCCGCCGGCCCAGCTTGAGCTGAAGGTTGGCCGCCACCACCGGCAGGTCGGCGTTGCCGCAGCGCTCGCCGCAACCGTTCACGGTGCCCTGGACCATGGCGGCGCCCGCCTCGACAGCCGCCAGTGATGCCGCCACCGCCAGTCCCGAGTCGTTGTGGCAGTGGATCCCTACGACCGGCCCGAAACGCGCCACCACCTCCGCCACCGACTCCGCGATCGGCCCGGGCAGGCATCCCCCGTTGGTGTCGCAGAGGGTGAGCCAGCCGGCACCGGCGCCAGCCGCCGCAGCCAGCGCCTCCAGGGAGTATCGGGAGTCGGCCCGGTACCCGTCGAAGAAGTGCTCGGCGTCGAAGACCACCTCCCGGCCCTGGCGCACCGCCAGCTCCACCGACTCCGCGATCATCGCGAGGTTCTCCTCCGCCGAGCAGCGGAGAACGTGCTCCACCTGCCAGCGGGAGGCCTTGCCCACCAGGGCCACGGCCGGGGTGGCCGCCGAGATGGTCGCCGCCAAAGACCGGTCCTCGGAGGCCGACACCCCGGGTCGACGGGTGGAGCCGAAGGCCACCAGTCGGCTACGGGAGAGGGGCGCCCGGGCCAGCCGTTGGAAGACCTGGGTGTCCCTGGGATTGGCACCGGGCCAGCCGGCCTCCACGTAGGCCACCCCGAGCCGGTCCAGCTGGCGGGCAAGCTGGACCTTCTGCTCCACGCTGAGCTGGAGCCCGAAGCCCTGCATGCCGTCCCGGAGGGTGGTGTCGTACAGGACTGGGGTCGGGGGCCCGGCGAGGCGGCTACTCACGCCCGGACCGCCAGGAGACCCACGACCCGCTCCGCGACATCGGAGGTGGTGGCGCTTCCTCCGAGGTCAGGAGTGAGGCAGCGGTCGCGCACCGTCCCGGCCACGGCCTCCTCGACTGCCCCCGCCAGATCCGGCCGGTCGAGGGAGAGGCGCAGCAGCATGGAGACGGCGAGGATCGCTCCCAGGGGGTTGGCGATCCCCCGCCCGGCGATGTCGGGGGCGGAGCCGTGCACCGGCTCGAAGAGCCAGGGCCCATCCCCGCCACCACTGGCTGAGGGCAAGATCCCCAGGGTTCCGGGAAGGGCGGCGGCCTCGTCGGTGAGGATGTCCCCGAAGAGGTTCTCCGTGACCACGACGTCGAAGTCCGTGGGCCGCAGGAGCAGCCGGAGGGCGAAGCTGTCCACCAGGGAGTGCTCCAGCCGGCAATCCGGATGCCTCCTGCCCACCTCCTCAGCCACCTCGCGCCAGAGGCGGGAGGTGGCCAGCACGTTGGCCTTGTCCACGGACGTCACCCGGCGGGAGCGCTCCCGCGCCAGCCGGAAGGCCACCTCCATGACCCGGACGATCTCCGCCTCCGAGTACTCCGTCGTGTCCACCGCCCGCCTGCCCGGTGCGGCTCCGGCCCTTCCCTGGGGGCGGCCGAAGTAGGCGCCCCCGGTGAGCTCGCGGACGAAGAGGATGTCGGCCCCCCGGACCCGGTCAGGGCGCAGGGGGCTCAGCTCCTCAAGCCCCTCCAGGACCCGCACCGGGCGCACGTTGGCGAAGGCCTCGAGCCGGCGACGCAGCTGCAGAAGGCCGGCCTCGGGCCGCGCCGGGCCGGAGTCCCAGCGCGGGCCGCCCACCGCCCCCAGGAAGACGGCATCAGCTTCGCGAGCCGCCTTCAGGGTGGCTGGGGGAAGGGGTTCCAGCCCCTGGTCGATTGCCGCACCTCCGATGGGATGGTGGGTCAGCTCCAGCTGTACGCCGCTCCCAGCCAGCACTGCGTCCAGCACCCGGAGAGCGGCCTCGGTCACCTCGGGGCCCACACCGTCCCCCGGCAGGACCGCGAGGCGGAATAGCCCCGCCACCGAGCTCACGGCACCATCCCGGGCTGGGTGCGCCCAACCTCACTCACGATCTGGATCAGGGCCTCATCCTCGACCTGCTTGCTCCCGTCCGCCACTTCGAGGAAGCGCTCCCAGACCGCGGGCAGCACGGAAGGGGGCAGCTCCACGCCGATCAGCTGGAGGCGGTGCACCAGAGCGTGGCGGCCGGAGCGGGCTGTGAGGACGATCTGGGACGGGTCGGCACCCACGTCCTCGGCCGAGATGATCTCGTAGGTGCGGCGGTCCTTGAGCACGCCGTGCTGATGCACCCCGGAGGCGTGGGAGAAGGCGTTGCCACCCACCACGGGCTTGTTGGGAGGCACCGGGATCCCGGTGAGCTCGGAGATCAGCCGGGAGGTGGGGACCAGCTCACGGGCGTCCAGGTGGTCCTCAAGGCCGAGCGCCGGGCGGCGTACCCGGAGCGCCATGAGAACCTCCTCCAGGGCGGCGTTGCCGGCCCGCTCCCCAATCCCGTTTATGCAGCCCTCCACCCGCCGGGCCCCGGCCGCGATGCCCGCCAGCGAGTTGGCGGTGGCCAGCCCGAGGTCGTCGTGGCAGTGGACGCTGACCAGGACCCGGTCCATCCCCCGCACCTGGGACCGCACGCCGGCCACCAGGGCAGAGAACTCCGCCGGAAGGCAGTATCCGGTCGTGTCCGGGAGGTTGATCACGCTGGCCCCTTGGTCCACGGCCACCTGCACCACCTCGCAGAGGTAGTCCAGGTCCGCCCGGCCGGCGTCCTCGGGGGAGAACTGGACCGTCTCGCAGAGGGAGCTGGCGAAGGCCACCGACTCCTTGGTGCGGCGCAGCACCTCAGCTCGGTCCAAGCCCAACTTCTGGGTGATGTGGACGTCGGAAACCCCGATGAAGACGTGGATCAGGTGGCGCGGGGCGTCCCGAACCGCCTCGTAGACCGCCTCGATGTCGCCCCGTACCGCCCTCGCCAGGCCGGTGATCGCCGGCCCCTCCACCTCGCGAGCTATGGTCCGCACCGCCTCCAGGTCGCCCGGGGAAGATGCCGGGAAGCCGGCCTCGATGACGTCAACCCGGAGGCGGGCCAGCTGGTGGGCCACCTGGAGCTTGGCCGCAGGGGTGAGGCTGAACCCGGGGGACTGCTCCCCGTCCCGGAGGGTGGTGTCGAAGAACTCGACCACGGCGGGCGGTGGTACGGGTACGCCCGACTCCGGGGTGCTCACGACCGCTCCCCGGCCGAGGCCGGCACCTCGGCGACGGGCCGGATCCAGCTCATCTGGCTGCGCAGGCGCGCCCCCACCTCCTCGATGGGGTGCTTGGCCTCCAGCTCCCGGCGGTCGAGGAAGGCCCGGCGGCCGGAGCGGTTCTCGTCGATCCAGCGTTCGGCGAAGCTGCCGTCCTGGATCTGCTGCAGCACCTGGCGCATCCGCTGGCGCACGCTCTGGTCGATGAGGAACTCTCCGCTCTGGTAGTCACCGAACTCGGCGGTGTCGCTGACGCTGTAGCGCATCAGGGAGAGCCCCCCCTGGTATATCAGGTCGACTATCAGCTTGAGCTCGTGCAGGCACTCGAAGTAGGCCAGCTCGGGCTGATAGCCGGCCTCGGTCAGGGTCTCGAAGCCCGCCTTGACCAACGCCGAGACCCCGCCGCAGAGCACCGCCTGCTCCCCGAAGAGGTCGGTCTCGGTCT
>JAJYWT010000191.1 GCA_021791345.1 bacterium | reverse complement strand
ACCATCGCCAGTTGCGGAAGGTGCGGCCAAGCAAGGCGTCTCAGTTTGCCGGTGGCCATTGAGTGATGGTAGTTTGAACGCAGTGTCGCGGCCAGTCGCTGGCTCAGTCTGCTAGTTCAGGAGGGAGATCAGCATGTTCGACAGCCTCAAGGTTCATGCGCGGCCACGGCGGGTGGTGCACGCCCACTGTGACATCCCGTGTGGGATCTACAATCCGGACGCGGCGCAACTCGCGGCGCTGACCGTGGAGACGATGGTCACCAAGATTCGCGCGCTCCCAGACCAGACATCTGAGGCGAGCCGCAACTCCTTTGTGCGCATGGTGGCGGTCAAGGAGGAGCACGCGGAAAGGGTCAAGCGCGAGGTCCAGATCATCTGGAGCGACTACTTCAAGCCCGAACACCTGGAGAAGTTCCCGAACCTCCACGATCAGGTCTGGCGCACACTCAAGGCGGCGTCCGCGGCCAAGCAGTCCATCGACCCGGAGAAGGCAGCCGAGCTGCGTCGCCAGGTGGATGAGTTCGCGCGCATGTTCTGGGAGAGCAAGAAGTAGGGCCCATCCAGCTGGAGCCACGGGCGAGAGGTCGGGGAGCGCTCCTGGTGGCGAGTCCCCAAGGTCGCTCCCCTGAGTCGCCCGTGGCTTCTGGGGCACCGGCGAGGGAGGATACGAAGCTGGGGAGCGGTTGCTCAGTGCCCAGGGCCTGAGTGGGGCGTTGGCCCGGAGCCCTGCCGCGGCCTCATTGGGTCGCCGTGGCCACGATCTGCAGGTCGTTTCCCGATGAGCGCGGACCAGCCGGACTTCGCAGATCGCGCCGAGGCGGGAGCACGGCTGGCGGAGGTGCTCAGTCAGCGCTCGTGGCGCAATCCAGTGGTGCTCGGGATACCCAGGGGTGGCGTGGTGGTCGCCGCCGCGGTGGCGGACGCCCTCGGGGCTCCCCTGGACGCGATCTTCGTGCGCAAGCTCGGCGTTCCCGAGCAGCCGGAACTGGCCCTGGGCGCGATCGGCGAGTCCGGTGACCCGGTGCTGAACGGCTCTGTGGTCGCAGCGACCGGGTTGACTCCTCAGGAGCTGGCCGCGATGGAGACCCGGGAGCGACAGGGCCTGCGGCGTTCGGCGGCGGATCTGCGCGCGGCATGCCCCAGGATCCCTCTGCAGCAGAGGACCGCGATCATCGTCGACGACGGGATCGCAACCGGCGCAACCGCCGCTGCCGCCTGCCAGGTTGCTCGCGGGCAGATGTCGATCGCCGTGGTGGTGGCGACGCCGGTGGCGGCCCCATCAGCCGTGGCCGATCTGCGGGCGAAGGCCGATGAGATCGTCTGCCTGCTGACCCCGGAACCGTTCGTCGCAGTCGGGGTCCACTATCGCGACTTCCGCCCCACCAGTGACCAGTTGGTGGTGTCGCTGATCGGGTCACGTCGCCCAGGTCACCTGTGATCGGTCCTCGCCGCTGTAAGCCGGCTTGCCGAGCCGATCGCGAGGTGTAGCACCGGAAGTCGGACCCAGGGACCAGAACGTCCGGAACCCAGTGGCCGAGCCACTTCGGATTGCCGGGATGAGACTGCGCCTGCCGTCCTGTACCGGGGCCGCCGCGGCGCAGGGGATGGCAGAATGGAATGTGAATCTCAGGACGTGACCGGGCCAGACGATCCCCGGCCCCGCCATCTGACCACAGCGGCAGCTCATCGCCGCCAACACCTTGGAGAAATCTTGGAGCAGATCAACTTCCACTTTGATCCCGTCTGTCCGTGGGCTTGGCTGACATCGCGCTGGGCGGCACGGCTGGAGGAGCTAGGAGAGATTTCGCTGGATTGGCGCTTCTTCTCACTCGGGATCGTCCATCTGGAACCAGGCGAGGAGGCCGATTTGGCCCCGGTCGGCTACAGCGGCCAGGCGCTCCAGATGCTCTCTTTGGCTCGCCGACAGGGGGGCAAGGAGCTGGTCGGGAAGCTTTACTCCGAGCTGGGGCGCCTGCTGCATCACGAGGGCGAGCGCCTCACCGAGGACCGGGCCGCAGCGGTGCTCGAACGGGCGATGGAGGCGGCCGGCATGGAGCCGTCTGATCGAGCACGGTATGCGGGAGACCGTGAACTCTGGCAAGCCGTCGTCGCGGATCATAGAGCGGCGGTCGCCAGCTGCGAGGCTTTCGGGGTGCCCACCCTGATCCTCGACGGGGGCCGCGGGCCCGGCGCGTTCGGACCCGTGATCACCGAGGTGCCCGATGATGACGAGGCGGTGGAGCTGCTGCGCGATGTGGTGCGGATGGTGAGGAGGCCGTACCTGTTCGAGCTGAAGCGCGAGCGCGAGGGACATCCCCCTCAGCTCTGAGCTCGACCATCGACAGCACCGGACAAGTGTGATAGTTTGTCTGGTGGCAGATTCGACGAGCCCTGGAGTTGTCGCATGTTCGACCGCTGGCCCACCTTCCCCAACCCGGTCAATGACGTAGCGAGCCGCGTGGTGGCGGCCGGAGTGCTTGCCCTGGCCCTCACCGCGATCATCGGCCAGCTGCCGTGGCTGAGCGCGGTTCTCGCCTATGGCTTTTTGGCGCGGGTCACCAGCGGACCGACCTTCAGCCCACTCGGCCAGATCGCGACCCGCCTGGTCGCGCCCCGGGTCACCTCCTCGCCGCGGCTCGTCCCCGGGCCTCCGAAGCGCTTTGCTCAGGGGATCGGGGCAACACTGACTGTGCTCGCGACCCTCCTCTACTTTGGCTGGCACCTGGAGGTGGCCACGTACACCGTGCTCGGGGTGCTGGCACTGGCGGCCGGTCTCGAGGCGGGACTGGGCCTGTGTATCGGCTGCCGCCTCTTCGCGGCGCTGATGAGCGCCGGATTCATCCCCCCGCAGGTGTGCGAGGCCTGCGCCAATCTGGGCGCCCAGCGCCCGCCTGCCTGACCCGGACTAAGCCATCGGCTGCGTGCTCGCTGCCGCCACTGCGGCCACAGCCCGGATGGTGAACTCGGCGGCATCCGACGACGATAGCCTCTCCCGCGGCGGGGCGAGATGGTGACTGCAGCAGCAATTCGATCCGCCGCCAGCTGGATGCCGCCGGTCCCAGGCGGCGCCCCTGCAGCTCGGCGTCAGGTAACAGCCGGGAAGAGGGCTGGGACGGATGCGGTCGGTGCCGGCCCGCAGTCCTCATTCCGCCCGGCACTTGGAGCGCTGAGCCGTCCGTGAGCCGCGCGCAAGTCGTCGAGCGACTCAGGCGGGCTGGGTGTGTGTTTCCCGAAGCGGAGGCGGAGCAACTGCTGCGAAGGGCCCGGGCGGACCTCCAACTCCTGGAGCAGCTGGTATGCCGGCGGGAGAGCGGGGAGCCGCTGGCGTGGATCACGGGCTCGGTCTCTTTCTGCGGCCTGGACGTGAAGATCGCACCAAACGTCTATGTGCCTCGAGCGCACAGCGAGCCTCTGGCACGCCTTGCGGCCGCACTGCTTCCACGGCACGGCCGCGCCATCGACCTCGGCACCGGCAGCGGCGCGGTCGCGATGGTGATGCTGAGGGCGCACCCGCAGGCGGCCGTGATTGGGATCGACCGTGATCCGGCGGCCGCCGCATGCGCCCGCAGCAATGGAGTGACCGTCGTCGAAGGGGATATGTTCGGACCGGCCCCCTCCGGCTGGCGCAACCGCGTCGATGTCATCACCGCGGTGCTTCCCTACGTGCCCACCCCGGAGATGGCGTACCTCCCCCACGATGTGGCCCAATTCGAGCCGAGGGGCGCACTCGATGGCGGGCCCAACGGGCTTCGGCTGGTCGAGGGCGCGTGCGCCGCAGCTCCCACCTGGCTGCGCCCCGGCGGCCACCTGCTCCTGGAGCTCGGTGGAGGTCAGCTCGGCCACCTGAGTCCGCTCCTATCGGCTCTCGGCCTTGACGTCGTCGCAACGCTGAGAGACGAGGATCGAGATCTACGCGGTCTGCACGCGGTGTTCAGCCCAACCACCTCCTGAGCGGTCCCCACAAAGCTCCCTCGTCGCTGGGAGTTCGGATGGCAAGAGAATCCTGGACCCGGACCTCAACCGGCATGGTTGGGCGAGACCGCAGGCGCTGGGGCGACCACCGCCGCGCCGTCGCGACCGCTCCTGGTCGGTCGAGCCCGTGGCCGGCCCATCGCGACTCCCACCAGCATCACCACCCCGCCCAGCAGCTGCAGGGGAAGGATGGGCTCACCCACGATCACCAGCGCCGCCACCAGGGCCAGGAACGGCTGGAGGTAGCTGTAGATGGCGGTCCTGGCCGGACCGAGGCGGCTGACCCCGGGCAGGTACATCCAGGTGGTCAGCGCCACCGCCCCCAGCGCGCTGTACGCGAGCAACCCCAGCCAACCGACCGTTGGATGAGGAGGTTGGGCCAACGCCTGGGCGGCCCCGAAGGGCACCAGCATGGCCGCCCCCAGCAGGGATATCAGAGCGGCGAGTGTGAGCGGTGGGAGTCGGCCCAACAGGCGGGGCAGAAGCAGCAGGTAGGCCGCCCAGCTGATCGGGTTGCCGAGAGCGACTACGATGCCGAACCAGCTCGACCAGTCG
>JAJYWT010000203.1 GCA_021791345.1 bacterium | reverse complement strand
ATCGACCATTCGCAACGGCCCTGCATCCTGCTGGGCCAGCAGGTGTGGACCTGCCGCGCGGCCGAGGAGGCCCAGGGGCTGGTGCGGGAGGCCGACATTCCGGCCTTCATGAACGGGGCGGGCCGGGGCACCCTGCCCCCGGCCGACCCCCATCACTTTCAGCTCACCCGGCGCTTCGCCTTTGACAAAGCCGACCTGATCATCGTGGTCGGCACTCCCTTCGACTTCAGGCTCGGCTACGGGCGCCGGCTCAGCCAGCTGGCCGATGTGGTCCAGATCGACCTCGACTACCGCACCGTCGGCCGCAATCGGGACCTCACCCTCGGGATGGTCGGTGACTGCAGCGTGATCCTGGGGGCCGTGCGCCAGGCTCTATCCGGCCGTTCCGGCATGAACCGCTCCAACCACCTTCACTGGCGCCAGGAGCTCCGGGCCGAGGAGGATCGCCTCGAGGCCGCCCGCCAGGCCAAGCTCCACTCCGAGGCCATGCCCATCCACCCGATGCGGCTGGCCCACGAACTGACCGAGTTCCTGACCGACGACACCATCTATATAGGCGACGGTGGCGACGTGGTCACCACCGCGGGCCAGGTGGTCAAGCCACACCTGCCGGGTCATTGGATGGACCCGGGCCCCCTGGGCACCCTGGGGGTGGGGATCGGGTTTGCCATGGCCGCCAAGCTCGCCAGACCAGATCAGGAGGTCCTCTGTTACTTCGGAGACGGTGCCCTCAGCCTGACCGGCTTCGACTTCGAGACCATGCTCCGATTCAACCTTCCATTCATCGGGGTGGTCGGCAACAACTCCTACATGAACCAGATCCGCTTCGGCCAGCTCGCCCGCTACGGCAAGGAGCGAGGTGAGGTCGGCAACAAGCTGGGCGACCTGCCCTACGGTCGCTTCGCGGAGGTCCTGGGTGGCTACGGCGAGGAGGTGCGCGACCCCAAGGACATCCGTCCCGCGCTGGAGCGGGCGCGCGAGTCCGGCAAGCCATCTCTGATCAATGTGTGGGTGGATCCGAACGAGTTCGCCTCCGGCACGATGAACCAGACCATGTACAAGTGAGGCGGGGGTTGCAGCCCGCCTCCAGGGACCAAGGGGAGCCGAAATGAGCAAGGCATTGCAGGGCGTCCGGGTGGTGGACATGACCCATGTCCAGGCCGGCCCCGTATGCACCCAGATGTTGGCTTGGTTGGGGGCCGACGTCATCAAGATCGAACCCCCAGGACGGGGTGACGTCACCCGCTCCCAGCTGCGCGACATCCCCGAAGTCGACAGCCTCTACTTCACCATGCTGAACTCCAACAAGCGCAGCCTGAGCCTGAACATCAAGGACGAGCGTGGCCGCGAGCTCCTCTGGGAGTTGCTCCGGCGCTCCGACGTTCTGGTGGAGAACTTCGGACCCGGCGCCCTGGACCGCCAGGGGATCACCTGGGAGCGGCTCCAGGCCGAGGCGCCCCGCCTGATCTACGCGTCCATCAAGGGCTTCGGGCCCGGCAGCTACGAGAACGCCAAGGCCTACGAGACGATCGCCCAGGCGATGGGCGGGTCCATGAGCACCACCGGGTTCGAGGACGGTCCGCCCACCTCGACCGGCGCTCAGATCGGGGACTCGGGCTCGGCGGTGCACCTGCTGGCGGCGATCCTGGCCGCCCTGCTGCAGCGGCAGCACACCGGGCGCGGCCAGCGGGTCCAGATCGCGATGCAGCACGCCGTGCTCAACCTCTGCCGCGTCAAGATCCGCGACCACCAGCGGCTCCAGCGGGGCCCGCTGGCGGAATACCCGAACTCCGAGTTCGGGCACAGCGTCCCCCGCTCCGGGAACGCCTCCGGCGGCGGCCAGCCTGGGTGGGCGCTGCGCTGCCGGCCCGGCGGGCCCGACGACTTCATTTACGTGATCATCCAGCCGCACGTATGGGAGCGGCTGGTGCGGCAGATCGGACGCGAGGATCTCCTTGGCGACCCGGCCTGGGACACCCCCGAGGGCCGCCTCACCCACCTCAATGAGGTCTTCGCGACCATCGAGGCCTGGACCATGCAGCACAGCAAGTGGGAAGTCTTCGAGCAGTTCAGCGCGATCGACGTCCCCTGCGGCCCGGTCTTCGACACCAGCGACATCGTGGGGGACGAGTCGCTGCGGGACAGCGGGATGATCGTGGAGGTGGAGCATCCCGAGCGGGGGACCTACCTCAATGTGGGCTGCCCGCTGCGGCTGTCGGATTCTCCGGTCGAGATGCGCCGCGCGCCGCTCCTCGGGGAGCACTCCGAGGAGGTTCTGCAGGAGGTGCTGGGGATCGAACCAGCCGAGGTGGCGGCGATGCGCCAGGCGGGCGTGATCTGAGCCAGGGCCGCACCGAACCAACTCAAGGAGTGACGCGCTTGCCAGATTCAGCCCCGACCACGCCTGCCTCCGGGGCCGCCATCGCGGCAGCCCGCACGGCGGGACACGCAACGCTCATGGGGCCGGAGCTCGAGTCCCTTTGCGCCGACTACTCTATCCCGACCCCCAGACAGGCGATCACGCACTCGGCGGAGGAGGCCGGCCGGGTTGCGCTGGAGATCGGTTTTCCGGTGGTGCTCAAGGTGCTGTCACGGCAGCTGGTGCACAAGACCGAGGCGGGTGGGGTGAGGGTCGATCTGCGCTCAAAGGAGGAGGTGCTGACCGCCTATGAGCATCTGGTCAGCACGGTGCAGGCAAACAGCGCGGGCGTTCAGGTGGATGGGATCCTGGTGCAGGCGATGGCGCCGCGCGGCCGTGAGGTCCTGATCGGCGCCACCAGGGATCCCACCTTCGGTGCCCTGATCGCCTTTGGGATGGGCGGAACCGATGTCGAGGTGACGCGGGATGTGACCTTCGCCCTCAGCCCCATTGACCATGGGGAGGCGACCCGCATGCTCGACCGAGTTGGCAGCGCCCGCCTGCTGCGCGGGGTCAGAGGCGAGGCCGGGGTGGACCGAACGGCGCTCGCGGACATCCTGGTCTCGGTTTCCCATCTCATGGAGGAGCAGCCGGAGGTCTCGGAGGTCGACCTCAATCCGGTGATCGCAACCCCCGCCGGCGCTCTCGCAGTGGACGTGCGGGTCCTGCTGGATGAACCGCGACCCCCCTGGGCGCGCCCTGCTCAGGAGGAGATCCTGCGGAGCATGACCAAGCTCATGCGCCCCTCCTCCATCGCCGTGATTGGGGCCTCGCAGGAGACCGGCAAGATCGGCAACTCGGTCATGCGCAACCTGATCGCCGGCAGCTACCAGGGACGGATCCATCCAGTCAACCCCAGGGCCAAGGAGATCCTCGGCATCCCCTGCCATCCGAGCGTCCTCGACATCGACGAGGAGGTCGACGTCGCCATATTCACCATCCCCGCGGGGATGGTCGCCCAGGGGCTGGAGGAGGCCGGCCGCAAGGGGATCCCGACGGCGGTACTCATCCCCTCCGGGTTCGCCGAGACCGGCCGACCCGACCTGCAGGAGGAAATCCAAGCAGTCGCGCGGCGACACGGGATCCGATTCATCGGCCCCAACATCTACGGGTACTACTACACCCCCGACCACATCTGCGCCACCTTCTGCACCCCGTACGACGTCGCCGGGTCGGTTGCCCTTTCCTCGCAGTCTGGCGGCATCGGCATGGCCATCCTCGGCTTCGCGCGCTCCACCCAGATGGGGGTCTCCGCCATCGTGGGGCTGGGCAACAAGGCGGATGTCGACGAGGATGACCTGCTCACCTTCTTCGAGAGTGATCCCGCGACCTCATGCATCGCGATGCACATGGAGGACCTGAAGGACGGCCGGGCCTTTCTGGAGGCGGCCAGACGAGTCTCCCCGCAAAAACCGGTGATCGTGCTCAAGGCCGGCCGAACCGGGGCCGGGGCCAGGGCGGCGCGCTCCCACACCGGGGCGCTGGCGGGCGACGACCGGGTCTATGACGACCTCTTCAGGTCACACGGGGTGGTCCGGGCGCCCGGGCTGCGGGATCTGCTGGAGTACGCCCGGGCGCTGCCCATGCTGCCCACCCCAAAGGGGGAGAACGTGGTGGTGATCACCGGGGCGGGGGGGTCGGGAGTCCTGCTCTCCGACGCCTGCGTCGACCACAAGCTGGAGCTCATGCGCATGCCGGAGGACCTGGACCAGGCATTCCGCCGCTTCATCCCCCCATTCGGAGCGGCGGGAAACCCGGTGGACATCACCGGTGGTGAGCCTCCCAGCACCTATCGGGCGACAATCGAGCTGGGGCTCAGCGATCCACGGATCCACTCTCTGGTGATCGGCTACTGGCACACCATCGTCACCCCGCCCCTGGTGTTCGCCAGGCTCATGGTCGAGGTGATGGAGCAGGCCCGGGAGCGGGGAACGGCCAAGCCGGTGGTGGTATCGATGGCCGGTGACATCGAGGTTGAGGAAGCCTGCGAGCTGCTCTTCGCCAATGGCATCCCGGCCTACCCCTACACCACCGAGACGCCGGTCGCGGTGCTGGGCGCCAAGTACCGCTGGGCCAGGGCCAATGGTCTGATCCAGGAGGCGTCGGCGTGACCCGCCGGGCAGACGCGACCGCGTTCCCTCCCGAACAGCTCCCCCGGGCGGCCCGGGTCCCCGAGGTCGCAACCGCTGTAGTAGGATCTCCGCCAGTGACTCCTGATCGGCCCAGCGCGACCACTGTCGCCGACGGCCAGGCCGGCCCCGAGGCCAGAGCCGGGATCAACCTGGAACGCCTCGATGCCGACTGGTCGCTCCCGGATCGTGCCTATGAGGCGCTGAAGCGCGCGATCATGGAGATGCGCATCTACGACGGCCACGAGGACCTGCGCCTTGATGAGCGGGGCCTGGCGCACGATCTCGGGATCAGCCGCACCCCGGTTCGCGAGGCGCTGCTGCGGCTGCACCACGAGGGGCTGGTCCGCACCGTGCCCCGGCGCGGCGTGTTCGTGGTGCGCAAGCGCAAGTCGGAGATCGTGGAGATCGTGATGGCCAGCGCCGCTCTGGAGGGGGTCGCCGGGCGGCTGGCGGCCGTCCGTGCCACCGACCAGCAGATCGCCATGGTGCGGCAGCGCTTTGAGGACGTGATCACCAATCCCTCCCGATTGGATGCCGAGGAGTACTCCGCCATCAACCTCCAGTTCCACCAATTCATCGTGGACCTGGCCCAATCCGAGATGCTCTCGTCGCTGGTGGAGTCGCTCAAGATCCACATGCGGGCCATCCGCGCCCGCACCATGGGCGACGGCGACCGGATGCGCCGATCCCCTCTGGAGCACCTGCGGATCGTGGAGGCACTGGAGGCGCGCGACGCCGAGGCCCTCGACCGGCACGTCCGCCAGCACGGGCTGAACCTGGCGGATCACGTCGAACGGTTCGTCGACTACCTGGATTAGGCACCCAGCTCCAGCGGCGAACCGGCAAGCGCCAGGAAGGGAGAAGGCGCCCAACTCTCCGGGTGAAATCCCCCAGCCCACCGGACTGACATCGTGCCGTCTTTCTTGGCTCACCGGTGCCTGCCTTCGAGGCTGCGGGCGGACCAGGCTCCGGATGGTCGGCGCACGGGAAGGCCGCCAAATGGGGCCGCAACGCTCCCGGTGGGTCTCAGGAGCCCGACCTTCACCGGTCCCAGTCCGGCGTCTTCCGGAGGGTCTACCTGCCGCGGAGAGATGCCGGAAACCGCGAGCTGGCGGAGTCGTTGTAAGAGACCGTGAGATGGGCTTTCCGTCACGGGCCGGCCCAGCAGCGAGAGCGGCCCGGTCGCCGTCATCAGGCATGGACGATCGGGGTCGCCCTCCCGCTCCTCCTGCTGCTCGCCAGCTGCGGGGAGGCCGCACCAGCTCCGCGGCTGAGCCGCGCAGCCCTGCCCTCAACGATTCACTTTCAGACGAGCTGGCCCGGACCGGCCCAACCAAACTGCGCCCCTAATCCGCCGACCGCCACAGGCGTGGCCCCCGCCGGCGGCCCGGCGCCCACCCATGCCCTGGCGGTCGGGGCGGGCCTCCTGGCCTACGCGGATTGCGACGAGGTGTCGGTGAGCCGCAACGGGGGAGTCTCGTGGACCCAGCATGTGCTCCCGGTCGACGTCACCGGGCTCGGCATCACCGGCCGAGGCCACCTGATCGGCCTCGGGCAGTCGCCGGTCCTCGGCCTCCCCCAGTACCAGCTCCGGAGCACCGACGCTGGGACCAGCTGGTTGGTGACCAAGACCGGTATCTCGGGAGCCACCGCTCCTGACTTGGTTGCTTGCTCGGCCACCTCTGGGGTCTGTGTCGCCTACACCCCGCTGGTGGACAGCTGGGAATCCTACTGCGCCCCGGGAATGGGCGCGCCGCCAGCGCCGGCTCGGGAGCCCACACCGGTCTTGGTGAGGGATAGAGGCGGCAGCTGGACCCCCCTGCGCGGTGCCCCCTCGGACTTCCTGGCCAACTCGGCCACGGTGACCGCAGGCGGGGTGGTCGCGGTCGCCGGAAGCGTGGGCGGCGCCGGGATGCTGCTGCTCTGGACCTCCGCGTCGTCGGCGCCGACGGAGGCGATCCGGTCGCCGATCCCACTCACGGGCGTCAGCTTCCGGGGGGCCTTCGGGCTGGTCGTTGGGGGCAACCAGGATGAGTCCAGCTGCTGGAACTCGGTGGACCTTGCCAGGGATCAGGAGCAGGTCATCTACGCCACCTCTGACTACGGGCGGCGCTGGATTCTCACGCTTGAGAGCCGCCGAGCCCACTACCCGCTGACCGGGGTGCTGACCACCGGGCCTGGGACGGCCCTCATCGAAGCCGGGTTCAGCGGTGGTGTGCAGACAAGTTGCGGCAACATCATCGGGGGCTGCCTGCGGATCCTGCTGGCGACAGCTGACAGCGGCAGACGGGTCACCGGGTACGGGACGGCCGCACGGCCCGGGCTGCTGCAGGGAATCCAGCTGCTGGCCGGCAGTGGCTCCGAGGCGGTGCTGGCACTCGCCGGCAATCAGCTCCTGCGTGGAGAGCATGGCGGGACCACCTGGACGACCGTCGCACCACTTTCCGCTCCCACGGCGAGTGCCGACTTCTTCCAGGGGAGTGAAGCCGGAGTGGTGTCGGTCGAGATCGGCGACCAGCCTCCCGTGCAGCTGGAAACCAGTGACGGCGGAAGGTCGTGGCAGCGCGGGCCCGAGCCCGACCCGTACGTCGGCGAGATCACCTGGGCGTCCCCGCGGGTGGGCTACGGGATAGCCGACAACGGTGGCCTTGTGGAGACAATCGACGGCGGCCGGACTTGGCGGGACGTTCCCTTCCGCTACACCCACGATCAGGTGTACCAACTTCACTTTCAGAGCCCACGGATCGGCTGGGCAGAGCTTGAGGTGGGCAGGACCGCCAGCCTGATAGCAACCAGGGATGGCGGTCGCCACTGGACGAATCTCGGCAGGGTTGCGCCGTCCACCGTATCGATCGTCGGATTGGCGGCCGGCCGAACGGAGGAGTTCGTGCTGGTGGGACTCAACGGGTGGGAACTCCTGGGTGCCGATCTGAAGGCCGCCGCCGCTCATGTGGTCAGATCCGGGCAGATGACGGCAGTTGCGATCCAGCCCGGCGGATTCGTGTGGGCGGCCGGCTCCCAAGGTGGCCACGGCTGGCTGGAGGTCACCGGCGGCCACGGTCACTCGCGACGCTACCGGCACCTTCCCTGGAATGGCATCCCGAGCGAGATCGGCTTCACCACCCCGAGTTTCGCGTGGATGGTGGTGGACGGACAGCTGTTCACGACCCGGGATGGCGGGGTCGTGTGGTCTCAGCTCACCGTGCCAGCCACCTACTGAACCAATGGCCCATTCAGAGGCCGGCTGTGTCCGCCCGGCGAGGGGCAGCACCCTTTCCCCACGGGTGGCCGACGTCAGCGCATCCGAGGACATCCGCCAGCCCTGAACCGGCCTGCTGCGGGCCAGCCGCAGCGGCCATGGCAGCCCGTAAACCCCTGGGCCAACCCGGCGTTGCGGCACCTGCCCCAACCTCGCCCCGGCCGCCCGGGCCGACACCGGCCGCGGCAACTCGTCAACTCTGCCGAGGCTGACCCCGCCGCCGCCGACCGGCGCCCATCGCATCCCGTCGAGGACCGAATGGCGGAGTGTGCGAGCTGGCGCCAGACCGCTCCCAGGGGCCTCCCCGTCGAGCCGGCCCGACGTCGGCCGCCGTGGCCCGGGTAAAGGCCTTGACGCGCCCCCCCTGCCGGTGCATAATCCAACACCTGACTCAGGTCTCAGTTTTGGAGGGGTGACATGGCTCACAGGTCTCTGGTCAGCACGACGGCTCTGGCCGTGGTTGCAGGAGCGGGCATGCTGGCGGTGGCATGCGGCTCCACCCCCACGGCCGCGAAGACCACCGCACCGCTCAAGGTGGGGATGGTGTACGAGCAGACCGGCATCTTCTCGGTGTACGCGACTGAGTACCGTCAGGGCTTTGAGATTGGCCTCGACTATGCGACCCACGGCACTGACAAGGTGGACGGACGGCGAGTGCAGGTGACCTGGGAGGACGATTCGGACAGCCCCACCACCGCGGTCACCGACTTCAAGGGTCTGGTCGGTTCCGGCTACAAGATCATCGCCGGCACCATCGACTCTGGCATCGCCACCGAGCTCGCTCCCTTGGCGGCCCAGAACAAGGTCCTCTACATCTCCGGGCCGGCGGCGGCGGACCAGATCACCGGGGCGAACCAGTACACGTTCCGATCAGGGCGTCAGACCTATCAGGACGTGATGGCCGCCAAGTCCTTCGTGGCGAGCTCCGGGCCAGGCCAGAAGATTGTGGTGCTCGCTCAGGACTACGCCTTTGGCCAGTCGTACGTCACCGACGCCCAGCAGGTGTTCAAGAGTCTGGGGGACACGGTCACCCCGGTGCTGGTCCCGCTCACCACCACCGACTTCACCCCGGTAGCCCTGCAGGTCAAGGCGCTGCATCCCAACCTGATCTTCCTGGCCTGGGCGGGCACCACCGGGGCCCCGCTGGCGCAGGCGCTGAACCAGCAGGGAGACTTCAACGGGACCAAGGTCGTGACCGGGCTCGCCAACATCGCCACGTATCCCTTCTACGGCCCCACCGGCACCAAGTTCGACTACCTCTCGCTGTACTTTTATCAGGCCTCCCACACCGCGCCGAACGCGTACCTCATCAAGGCCATGAAGCAACGCTACAACTCGGTTCCCGACCTCTTCACTCCGGATGGCTTCGTGGCCGCGCAGATGGTGGTCCACGCGCTCCAGGCGGGTGGGGGCACCGATGTTTCCGCGATGATCAAGGCCTTGGCGGGTTGGAGGTTCCTGGCTCCCAAGGGGGAGCAGCAGATCCGGGCGGCCGATCACGCCATGCTCCAACCGATGTTCCAGGCCAAGTTGGTTGAGAGCCCGAGCGGCGGTTACCAGCCGGTTCTGGTGCGCACCCTCTCGGACGCTGCGACCGCTCCTCCCGTCGCGGCCCACTTCAGCAACTGAGGGGCGACAGTTGGACGCTGGAGGGCTGGCGCCTGCGTTGCAGGCGTCCGCCCTCGGCTTCCGGGTCGGGGGAATGGACATTCTGGCGGGAGTCGATCTGCAAGTCGCCCGCGGCGAGTTGGTCGGCGTCATCGGCCCCAACGGCGCGGGCAAGACCACGCTGCTCAACGTGGTGACGGGCCTCCTCCAGCCCTCCTCAGGCCAGATCTCGCTGGGTGGAATCGACCTGGCCCGACTGACCCCCGCGCACCGCACCCGGCTCGGCCTGGGACGCACGTTTCAGACTTCCAGCCTGTTCCCGACCCGGACCGCGTTCGAGCACACGCGACTCGCCGCCCAACTTCATGCCGGCGGGAACCTGCGCTTCTGGCACCGTCATCGCCGCAACGACGAGGCTTCTCAGATCGGCCGCGCGGCCCTGGCCGCGGTCGGGATGGAGAATCTGGCGAGCCGCCCCGCCGGCGCACTTTCACACGGCGACAAGCGCAAGCTGGAACTGGCGATCCTGATCGCTGGGGGAGCCGACGTTCTGCTTCTCGACGAGCCCATGGCAGGCGTGAACGCCGAGGATGTGCCCGCCCTCACGGAACTCATCTCCAAGCTCCACGACGACGGTCGCACGATCCTGCTGGTGGAGCATCACATGGGGGTGGTGCTGGGCCTCGCCCAACGGGTGGCCGTGCTGCACCACGGGCGCCTGCTGGCGTGCGGCCAACCGGCTGCGGTCATCGCCGACGAGACGGTGCAGGCGGCCTACTTGGGAACCCCGCTGTGAGCGTCCCCACTGTTGAGGTGCGCGGCCTGCACACCGACATCGCCGGCGCTCACATCCTTCAGGGCCTGGATCTGGTGGTCCCCACGGGTGCGGTCACCGCCCTTCTGGGACGCAATGGCGTCGGCAAGACCACCACCCTGCGGTCGATCCTGGGGCTCACTCCCAGTCGGGGCCGGATCAGGATCCAGGGGCGTGAAGTCTCCGGCTGGCCCACGCACCGCATCATCCAGCTCGGGGTCGGATACGTTCCCGAGGACCGCGATGTGTTCGCCGGCCTCACCGTGGCCGAGAACCTCAAGCTGGCGGAGCGGACTTCCACCCCCGACTACGAGCACGTGTACGAGCTGTTCCCAGACCTCAAGGAGAGGGCCGGCCAGAAGGCGGGTTTCCTCTCCGGCGGTCAGCAGCAGATGCTCGCCATCGCCCGCACCCTGCTCAGCCCACTGCACCTGCTGGTTTTGGACGAGCCGACCAAGGGCCTGGCGCCGAAGTTGGTCGAGGAGGTGGTGGCGGTGGTCGCCAAGATGCAGGAATCCTCGACGATTCTCCTGGTCGAACAGAACGTTTCAGTGGTCAGACGTTTGGCCCATCACGTGGTGGTGCTGGAGCACGGCGCGGTCGTGCACACCGGCAACGTCTCCGACCTTGACGACCCCCAACTGGTGCGTCGTCTGGTCGGCGTGGGCTCCGCGGCGTGAGCGACTTCGTCGCGATCACGTTCAGCGGACTCGCCCTGGGCGCGATCTACTTTCTGGTGGCTTCCGGGCTCTCCCTCATCTACGGACTGATGGGGGTGCTGAACTTTGCCCATGGCGCCTACCTGACGGTGGGCGCCTACGCGGCCTGGCTGATCGCCACCTCCACCCCCGCCGCCTGGGGTCTGCCGGCGCGTTTCGCAATCGGCGTCGTCGCCGGGGTCGCGGTGGGAGCGGTGGTCGGTGGCCTGACCGAGGTCCTGCTGATCCGGCCGCTCTATGGCCGGCATGTGGCCCAGATCCTGGTCACGGTGGGGCTCGATCTGGTGCTGGTGGCGCTGATCATGGGGGGATTCGGCGGCAATTCCCAGACGCTGCCGGTCCCCGGCTGGTTGACCAGCGCGGCTCGCCTCGGACCCGAGCTGCTCCCCCACTCCGAGTTCGTCGCCATCGGCGCTGGACTCGCGGTCCTCATGGGCTTGGCCTGGTTTCTGCGCCACACCCGCTACGGGCTCATCGTCCGAGCCGGCGTCGAGAACCGGGAGATGGTGCAGGCGCTCGGTATCGACGTCGGCCGCGCCTTCACCCTCATCTTCCTGCTCGGCGGTGCCCTGGCCGGCCTGGCCGGGGTCCTCAACGCGGTGGTCTTCAGCGGCAGCCTGGTGTTCCCCACCCAGGGAGACCAGCTTCTGATCTTCGCCTTCATCGTGGTCGTGATCGGTGGCCTGGGCTCGCTGAGCGGCTCGGCGGTGGCGGCCGTGCTGGTCGGTTTGGTCCAGGACTACGTCAACTTCTACGCCGGCAACCAGGCGGGACTGGCCGAGTTGGGCAACCTCTCCGTGGTGCTGCTGCTCGCCGTGATCCTGCAGCTGCGTCCGCAGGGCCTGTTCGGCCAGCGAGTGCTGTTCCCGTGACCCTGCACTCTCCCGACGCCTCCCCCACCCAGGATGCGCTGGCAACCGGTTGGCTCAAGCGACTTCAGGGAGCAGCGGCGCGCTCCGGGCACCGCCGCCGCTGGGTTGGCAGGGGCCTGCTCCTGCTGGGCCTGGCCGTCTGCGTGGGAATCCCATTCGCCGGGTGGTCACTGCCGTGGTTGGTGCCCGGGCAGGCCGCGGCGTTCGACTCCCCTGGCAATCTGGCCGTGATCGGGCTCGCGTTCATCTTCGCCGGGGTGGCTCTGGGGTACGACCTGCTGTTCGGGGTCACCGGGCTGCTCTCCTTTGGGCCGATCCTGTACTTCGCCCTGGGCGTCTACGTGGTTGACATCGCGATGTCCGACCTGGGGTGGTCGCTCGGGGCAGCCGTCGGACTCACCCTGGCGGTCACCCTGGTGGTGGCACTGGTGCTGGGAGCGATCTGCCTTCGGGTGGGCGGAATCGCGTTCGCGATGGTAACCCTGGCCTTCGCCCAGGCCGGCTATTACCTTTTGGAGGACAATCCCCACGGGCTCACCGGCGGGGACTCCGGGCTGGTGCTCACAACCACCCACCTGCCCGGCCTTCTGGTGGGGGTGCTGAACACCCAGAACCTCTACTTCCTGTGCCTGGGGTTCATGGTCGCCGCCTACGCTCTGGTCTGGCTCACCACCGAGTCGGTCACGGGTCAGGTGCTGCTGGCGATCCGGGACAACGAACGCCGGGCCACCGTGCTGGGAGTGCGGGTATTTCCCTACAAGCTGCTCGCCTTCGTCCTGTCCTCGCTGATCGCCTCCGCCGGGGGGGTCTGCTACATCCTCCTGATCGGCACCGCCTCCCCCACCGCGGTCGCTTCCCTCACCCTCACCGTCTCCATCCTGGTCATGGTGGTGCTGGGCGGGAGCGGCAGTCGGGGCGGGGTGGTGCTCGGCGCCATCGGTTACATCTATCTCCAGCAGTACCTGCTAAAGCTCTCGGGCGAACCGTTCTTCACGAGTTTGCCCGCGCCCTTGCGGATCCCACTCTCCCAACCCCAGTTCATCCTGGGAGCCGTCTTCATACTCTTTGTGATCTTCCTGCCGGGGGGGATCGCGCAGCTGGGCTCGTGGCTCGGCCGCTCCCACTCAGCTTCAGTCAAGGAGGGCTCACGTTGAACCGCTTCGACCCGGCAGACCATAAGGTCGCCACCTACTCACTGGACACCCCCAGGCTGCGGACCAGGGTCTTGGAGGCGGGCGCCCGGTCGGCGCCACCTGTGGTGCTCATCCACGGCAACGTGTCCTCGGCCCGGTTCTTCACCAACATCATGGGGGAACTGGCCCGACGCTGGCGCGTGCTGGCCTTTGACATGCGGGGATTCGGGGGCTCTGAGGCGGGGCCGGTAGACGCCACCCGCGGGCTGCGTGACTTCTCCGATGACCTGGAGGCATGCCTGGGAGCACTCGATGTCCTGGGTTCGCCGCTGCGGCTTCTGGGCTGGTCCATGGGGGCGGGGGTCGCCCTGCAATATGCCATCGACCACCCCGGCAGGGTGGCGTCGCTGGTCTTGGAAAGTCCCATGTCCCCCTTCGGTTTCGGCGGCACCAAGGACCAACGGGGAACCCCGTGCTGGGAGGATTTCGCGGGCTCGGGCGGCGGAACCGCGAACACCGACCTGGTCCGGCGCATCGTCGAGCAGGACCGCGGCGACGACGGCCCCACCGCCCCCCGTAACGTGCTCACGCAGCTCTACATCAAGCCCGCCAACGTCCTTGCCCCCGATGAGGTCGAAGTCCTGGTGGGTGAGATTCTGACGACCGTGATCGGGGAGGCCAACTACCCGGGCGACGCCGTCAGCTCGGCCAATTGGCCCTTCCTGGCTCCGGGGGTGCTCGGCGTGCTCAACGCCATCTCGCCGCGCTATTGCGATCTGTCCGCCTTCAGCGAGCTCCCTGATCATCCAGAGGTGCTGTGGATTCGAGGCAGCGATGACCAGATCGTCTCGGACCAGTCCATGAGCGATCTCGGCCACCTGGGTGAACTGGGTTTGGTGCCGGGCTGGCCCGGAGCCTCCACGTTCCCCGCCCAGCCGATGGTTGCACAGATGCGTCGCCTGTTGGAGCGCCATCGCGCCAATGGGGGCAACTACCACGAGTTGGTGCTCCCCGACTGCGGCCACTCCCCCCACCTGGAGCGGCCGGCCGCGTTCATCGCAGCGGTGCTGGATTTCCTGGCCGCCGCCCCACGCTTCCGAGGTTGAATTTGGTCCCTGTTCAGAGTTCGAGATCCGTCCCCCAATCCCCTCCGCCCGCGCCCGCTTCCAGCAAGGGCGAGCGAACCCGGCGGCGACTCCTGGCGGCCGCGGAGCAGGTGTTCGCCGAGCTCGGATACCACGATGCCTCGGTGGTCAAGATCGCGGAGCGGGCACGGGTTGCGGGCGGCACCTTTTATCTCTACTTTCCGAGCAAACAGGCGATCTTCGAGGAGCTCCTGCGCGACCTCAGCCGGCGCCTGCGTCATCAGATGTCGGTCGCCTCGCACCGCGGCACCAACCGCTTGGAGGCGGAGCGTCTGGGGCTCACGGCCTTCTTTCGATTCACCACCGAGCATCCCGCCCTGTATCGGATCATCCGACAGGCGGAGTTCGCATCGCCGAGCACCCTGCACTGGCACTACGAGCGGATGGCCGACGGGTACATTGAGGGGCTGCGGCAGGCGGCCGAGAAGGGGGAGATCGCCGACATGGATCCGCTGGTGACCGCCTGGGCCCTGATGGCAGTCGGCGAGATGATCGGGATGCGCTGGATTCTCTGGGGCGAGACCAGCGAGGTGCCCGACGCCGTCCTGGAGGCCACCATGACCTTCATCGCCCGAGCCCTCGGCGCCGACACCGCCGGGCCGACCGAGGCAAGCTGATGACCAGCACCAAGCATCTGTCCACCGTTGGGATCCTGGGTACCGCTACCCACCTGCCGCCGCGGTGGCAGACCGCGGCTGAGCTGGCGGAGCTGAGCGGGATTCCAGAGAGCGTCCTGGTGGCGAGGTTCGGTCTGCTGGGAAAGCACCTGGCGGCTCCAGACCAGCACCCCAGCGACCTCGCCATAGAGGCGGGCAGGCGAGTCCTGGACGAGCAGGGGGTGGACCCTGAGGAGATCGATCTGGTCATCTACTTCGGTTCCACCTGGAAGGACTTTCCCGTCTGGCAGGCGGCTCCCCTGATCAGCGAGCGGCTGGGCTGCCGCCGCGCCTTCGCCCTGGAGCTCGACTACGTCTCCTGCGGAGGGCCAGTGGCGATGCGCGTTGCCAAGAGCATGATGAGCTCCGACCTGACTCTGCGGCGGGTACTGCTGGTGGCGGGCACGGTGGAATCCCGGCTTCTCGATTACGGCAACCAGCGGGCTCGCTTCATGTTCAACTTCGGCGATGGCGCGGTGGCGGTGATCCTCGGACGCGACCACCCCGAAAACACGGTCCTGGAGAGCTCCACCAGAACCGATGGCTCGCTCAGCCGGCATGTGAAGGTGCCGGCCGGAGGGTCTCTGCAACCGGCGTCGGTGAGCACGGTCACCCGGCGTCAGCACTACCTGGATGTGGAGGATCTAGAGGCGATGCGGCAACGCCTGGGCGAGGTCAGCCTGCTCCAATTCGAGGCAGTTGCTCACGAGGCCGCGGCTCGCTCCGGCATCCAGGTGGCCGATGTCGCCTTCCTCTGCCCGATCCACATGAAGCGCTCCATGCACGAGGCGATCCTGGATCGCCTCGGCTTCGCACGAGAGCAGGCGATCTACCTGGATGACACCGGCCATCTGAGCGGCGCCGACCCCCTGGTCGGACTGGATCGCCTGGCGCGCTCCGGGCGGCTGTCCCAGGGTGACCTGGTGATGCTGCTGGCTGCCGGAACCGGGTACACCTGGGGTGCCACCGTGATCCGCTGGGGCGCGGCGTGATGACGTATCGGGAACCCAGCCTGGCATCCTGGCTGCCGGAACGGTCGGCGCTCACACCCGATCGGGTGGCCATCGACTTTCAGGACCGGGCGATCTCCTATCGGGAGCTGCTCGCGGCCAGCCTGGCGCGCGCCGACGAGCTGGCCGCCCTGAGCTTGCCTCCGGGCGGGCGAGTCGCGACCCTGGCGCGGAACTCCCCCGAACAGGTTGAGGTCTTCTTCGCCTGCGCGATGCGCGGCTGGATGATGGTCCCCCTCAACTGGCGGCTGGCCACCCCCGAACTCGCCCACCAGGTGGGAGACTCCGGCGCCGGCGTGCTCCTGGCCAGCCCTGACCTGATGCCGGAGGCGAGGCAGGCGGTGATCCAGGCCGCGACTCCAACTGAGGTCCTGGAGCTCGGGCCCCCCCGGGTGGCTGCTCCCACCCCCCAACCTGCAGCGGAGGTCGGCCCCGACACCCCCCTGCTCCTCATCTACACCTCAGGGACCACCGGGCGGCCCAAGGGAGCTGTCCTGACCCACGGGAACTGCTTCTGGACCAACCTAAGCCTGGACCGGACCGCATCTTTGGAGGACCAAGCGGTGGTGTTGCAGGTGCTGCCGCAGTACCACGTCGGCGGGTGGAACGTTCAGCCGCTGCTGGCCTGGTGGAAGGGAGCCACGGTGGTTCTCGCCGACGGCTTCGAGCCAACCGCGGTGCTCCGGCTCATCGAAGCAAAGCGGGTCACCACGATGATGGGCGTCCCCACCATGTATCAGATGCTGGCCCAGCATCCGGACTTCAGCACCGCGGATCTCTCCAGCCTGCGCCAGGTCATCGTCGGTGGTGCGCCCATACCTCGCGGCGTGCTCGACAGCTGGCTAGGGCGGGGGGTGACCCTGCTTCAGGGATACGGGCTGACCGAGGCAGCCCCCAACGTCCTCTGCGTCCCGCCGGAATGCGCCAAGACCAAGGCGGGATCCGCCGGCCGTCCGTATCTGCACGTGCGGGTCCGCCTGGATCCGCAGGCGGCGGTCGGGGCGGGTTCCGGACGCCCGGGGCCGGATGACGTGGGCGAGCTCCTGGTCTTTGGTCCGAACGTGTTCGCCGGCTACTGGCACGATCCCGCGGCCACCCAGGAGGTGCTGGCGCAGGGCTGGTTGCGCACCGGCGACATCGCCCAGAGGGATGCGGATGGCTTCTACTGGATCAAGGGCCGGCGCAAGGAGATGTACATCTCGGGTGGCGAGAACGTCTACCCCGCCGAGGTGGAGGAGGTCCTGCTGGCCCATCCCGGGGTCAGGGAGGCGGCCGTGGTGGGGGTTCCCGATGACCGCTGGGGCGAGACCGGGGCGGCCTTCATTGTCACCGGGGAGCCAGGGGTGAATGAGGAAGATCTGCGCCGCTGGGTGAGCGCGCGCCTGGCCCGGTTCAAGGCTCCCCACCACTGGGTGTTCGTGACCGCTCTCCCGCGGGCTGCGGAGGGAGGCAAGGTGTTGCGCAGGGCGCTCTTGGACGACTGGGCCTCGCGGGGAGCCAACCAGCATGGGTCCTGAGTCCGAGCTCACCGGCCGTACCGCGATCGTCACCGGTTCCACCAGCGGAATCGGACGGGCGATAGCCGAGGCGCTGGCTGGGGCAGGGGCCGCCGTCATGATCAACGGCTTCGGCGACAGCGGCCAGATCCAGCTGCTGCGCCAGAGCTTGGAGAACCGGTGGGGCCGGCCCTGTGCCTACCACGCGGCCGATGTGCGGAACCCTCAGGAGGTGGCCGCCCTCTTCGAGGCTACCGTCGAGGCCCTCGGGCCTCCCCAGATCCTGGTGAACAATGCCGGCATCCAGCACGTGGCTCCCCTGGAGGCCTTCCCGGAGGAGCGCTGGAGCGCGGTGATGGACACCAATCTGACCGCCTGCTTTCACACCATCAAGCGCGCGATCCCACTCATGCGCGACCAGGGATTCGGCCGCATCATCAACATCGCCTCCGCCCACGGCCTGGTTGCCAGCCCCCAGAAGTCCGCGTACGTCGCGGCCAAGCATGGGCTGGTTGGGCTCACCAAGGTGGCGGCGCTCGAAACCGCCAACTCCGGAATCACCGTCAACGCCATCTGCCCAGGATGGGTGCTCACGCCCCTGGTTCAGCAGCAGATCGAGGCCCGGGTCCGGGAGCGCGGCAGCACCTTCGAAGAGGAGGCGACGGCGATGCTGGAGGAGACCCAACCTCTGCACGCCTTCACTCCCCCCCAAGCGATCGCCAAGCTCTGCCTGTTCCTCTGCTCAGAAGCTGCCGCGACGCTCACCGGCTCCACCCTGTCGATGGACGGGGGCTGGGTCGCGCACTGACCGCTCAGCTGGAGACGCCCAGCATCTCCGTTATCGCCCTCGCCAGGGCGGCCGCTGAGTCTCGGTCCAGCTCGACCGCGACTCGCGCCGAGGGCCCCAGCGCGGGGTTGAGGAAGTCGATGTTCAGGCAATGATCCATCGGCGCATCGACCGGGTGGTCGAAGTAGACCGTGGCATCACTGAGCCGGAACCACCCTCCCGCTCCCTTGCCGCTGCCGGCGACGCTGACCCGCTCGGTCCGGTACGTGCACATTCCCTCTTACCTCATGCTTCCAGGTTCGCGGTCAAAAAGGTCCAGATGCGCTGCCAGCCGTCCTTGGCCGCCTCGGGCCGGTAGCTGGGACGGTCGGTCGAGAAGAAGGCATGGCCGGCACCCTCATAGCTGTGGAACTCGTGGGGCTTGCCGGCGGCGGTGAGGATGGCGTCAAGCTCCTGCACCTCGGCCGGCGAGGGGTGCTGGTCGTCAGCGCCGAACAGTCCCAGCAACGGGCAGGAGAGCTGGGGCGCCTTGTCGGCGATGGGGCCCACCTTGAGCGGCATCCCCTCCGGAGGGTTGCCCACCACGAAGGCCCCATAGCAGTCGATCGCCGCCTGAAGCGGCAGGCTGCAGGCCGCAAGGAATGCCTGCCGGCCCCCGGAGCAGTATCCGATCACCCCCACCTTGGAGTTGGATTGGGGCATCTGGCGCAGCTTCTGCGCGCAGGCGGCGACATCACCGACCAGCCTTTCGTCCGGGACGCCGCCCTGCGCCCTGGCCGCCGCCGCGGCGTCATCGGGGCTGGCGCCCGGAGCCTCCCGGGTGTAGAGGTTGGGGCAGATCGCGAGGTAACCCTCGGCGGCGAACCGCCTGGTTATCTCCTTGGTCCCCTCGTCGTACCCGGGCATGTGATGGATGACCACGATCCCCCCGGTGGGTCGCTGGTCCAGCGGCTCGGCCAGATAGGCCTCGATGCGGTCGCCTCCGAAACCCTCCAGCCAGGTCGTCTCCGCTCGCATGTCACCCTTCAAGCGCGTCCTCCACAGCTACCGCGGCTCCAGGGCCCCTCGACGCAGCCCCCGGTTCAGCTTACCGAGAAGCCCCGAGATACTCCGAGGCGAGCTCCCGGAGGTGAGCGTGCATCCCCCCCATGGCGGAGCCGGGGGGCAGGTACTGCTTGGGGAACTTGGCAACCGAGGTGTAGTTGGTGTCGCAGACGTTGGCCAACGGGCTGAGGACTCCCTGGGTCACCAGCTGGTAGGCATCCAGCAGCTCCAGACCGTAGTCCTCCGTCAGCCAGTGCACCAGATCCGCCTGAGCGATCCTGAAGGCGTCCTCCAGCGGCCGCACCGATCCGGTGGAGAAGATGTGGTGGTCCGACTCCAGGCGGGGCCAGGGGCAGGGGCGTCCCTTGATGACGTCGACCGCGATCACCGTGTTCATGGCGCACTCGACGGCAACCCCGCAGGTCTCGCCCTCCCCCTGGCGGGCGTGTCCGTCGCCCAGGGAGAGGAGCGCCCCTTCGACGTTGACCCCCAGGTAGCAGGTGACGCCGGCGCGCATCTCGGGGGTATCCATGTTGCCGCCGAAGGCGTCTGGGACCAGCGCCGAGCGCACCTCCAAGTTGGCGGGCGCGACCCCCACCGTCCCGTGCATGGGTTCCATCGGGAGATCCACCTCGAACCGTCCGGAGTGGGCCCGGAACCGGCAGCTGCGCTGCTGTCGGTCGAGCTCCCAGATCCACACCACCTCGGGCAGGGGCTCGTGGAGGAGCGCGGTCAGGTGGGTGGCGGTGAGGGCGCCGAAGAGCGGGACGGTGGTGGAGACCGCCCAATCGCGAGCCGGCTCGATGGAGATGAAGTGGACGGCCAGGGTGTCCCCGACCTCCGCCCCCTCCACGTAGAAGGGACCGGTCTGAGGGTTGAGGAAGGGAAACTGGCACACCTCTGAGACCAGGTCGCGCTCGCTGGTCACCCGGCCGGCGAAGCAATCCTCGGTGAAGAGCTCCACCACCGCCCCGGGGCGAATCCGGGCCACCGGCTCCGCACCTCCGAAGGTCCACGCATACCGCTTCGGGTCCTGGGTCAAGGTCACGACTTCGACTGAGCTCATGGAGTGTCCCCCACTATCCGGCTGCCGGTCCCCCGCGGCAGCCGGGGTTGATCTTTGGCGCCGTCCGTCAGGATCCCACCCCGATCGGCTCCTCATCCAGATGAACCATGCCGACCTGGGTCACCCGCTCGGGGTCACGCGAGTAGAGATAGACCATGTAGATCAGGCCCAGCAGGATCCATGCCCCCATCGCCGGGCCCATATACGAGTACGGTGGCGGCAACGGCGAGATGAACGAGAAGACCGGGATCCCGGCAGCGCTGAACCAGGCCGGGATGAAGGCGATGATCCCCAGCACCGGCACCACCACGTGCAAGAACCAGTTCAGGGAGGTGCCCCTGGTCTTGAGGAAGAAGCCGATGCAGGCGGCGTCGACCAGGATGTAGATCGCGGCCAGGATGATCACGATCCCAGTGCCCACCATCGAGAAGGCTACGAACGGGTTGAAGTGCAGGCCCAGGCCGACCGCCACCCCCACGCTGACCAGGAAGGCCATCAGGATCCCGAACTGGGGCGAGCGGTGGCGGGGATGCACGGCCGCGAAGATGGCGGGGAAGGCGCGGATCCTGCCCATCGCATAGGCGGTGCGGCTGGAGACCGTCACCCCCGCGTTGGAGTTGGCGATGGTGGAGTTGATGATCGCCAGGAAGACGAAGAACCAGAACACCCCGTAGGAGGCCTTGGCGATCCCCTCCCACGATGCGGGTCCCGCAGAGCTGAAGGTGGCGAAGTGGGCAGGCCCGAAGACCACGTCGGCCGCGTAGGTGGTGAAGATGTAGATGATCCCGATTCCCAGGGTCGCCAGCAGGACCGCCCTTCTGATCGTCTTGCGAGGATCCTTGGCCTCCTCCGCCAGCGGCGCCGCCCCCTCGAAGCCGCCGAAGGCGAGCACGGTGTACACCGACCCGGCGATGATGCCGCTCAGCCCGCGGAAGTGGGTGGGCGTGAACTTGGTGGTGAAGACCTCCAGGGTGTTGGCATGGCCGGCCTTGACCACGAACAGCACCGCCAGGATCACGAAGACCAGGATCTCAAACGCCCCCAGGATGGTCCCGAAGCGGGCGGAGGTGCGGATCCCGTAGTAGCCCGCCGCCAGCACGATCAGGGCGCCCGCGATGGTGAACAGCCACCACAGATTGGGTGAGAACGAGTGGTCGTAACTGTTGATGGTGGAGGCCGTGGTGTAGCCCAGCTGCAGCAGCACCAACGGTGGGATGAGACCAGCCACCGCGACGTATCCCCAGTTCACCAAGAAACCGACCGATGGATGCAGGCCGCGAGCGGTGTACGTCCCCATCGAGCCGGCCGAGGGAAGCTCCCGGGCCAGCTCCCCCACGCAGGAGGCGCAGAGCAGGCACGCCACCATGGCCACGATCACGGCGAGTGGCAGGGCGCCTCCCGCAAAGGCGACCCCCGCAGGGATGGAGGCGGCGATGGCGGCTCCCGGAGCCATGTCGGTGATGCTCTGGAACAGCACCTCCCGCAGACCGATCGCGCCCCGGCGCAGGCCCGGAGATCCGGCGGCAAGCTCCTCTGATATCAGTGTCACGTCCCCCTCCTCTGAACACTGCTCCTGGGTGCGAAATTTCCTGGAATACTACAGACCAGGGGCCCCCGCGGCAAGCTCGCCCTGACCACCGAGCTGGTCAGGCACCCTGAGGCCCGGAGCGCCGTGAGCGGTCAGGCCCCGGACGGAGAGTGAAACTCACTCTCCTCTGCGGCGTTGCAACCGGTGTACCCCGACAGCGCCCCGGGCCGCCTCCGCAGGTGGCCAGGCCGGTGCCGACCGAGGAGAACGCGATGATCCGAGATCAGTTCGAGCACGATTGGGACCACGCCCGACGCCTGGCGGAGCGTGCAGCGGGCAGGGCTCGCGCCAGGCTGCACCGCCCCGCGCCGCATCCAACCCGCCTGGTGGCCATGCTGGGGCTGGCGGCCCTGGCCGCGGTGGTGCTCCTGGCGGTCCCTCTGACCGCGCTGGCCCACTCCTACAGCTCCCTGCCGGCAGCAGCCAGAACCTTCCCCTCCGACACCCTGGTGTTTGCCCAGGGAGGCCAGGAGATCGCCGATCTGCATCCCCCGGACGGCACCCGGATCCCGGTACCGCTGAATCAGATATCCCCAGTGATGCAGCAGGCCGTGGTGGACATCGAAGACCACGGCTACTGGACCTCGCCGAGCTTCGACCTGGGAAGGATCGTCGAGGCCGCCTTCTACGACGCGGTCCATCGGGCCCCGGATCAAGGGGCCAGCACCATCGAGGAGCAGCTGGCCAAGATCCTGTATCTGCGCGACAACAAGTCCCTCATCTACAAGATCAAGGAGATCTTCTACGGGAATGACCTCGCGAGCCGACTCAGCCGCCGCCAGATCCTTGACCAGTACCTGAACGACGTCTACTTCGGCCAGGGCGCAACCGGGGTGCAGGCAGCGGCGGAGACCTATTTCGGAGTTCCGGCAAGCCGGCTGACCGCGGCCCAGGCAACGCTCCTGGCGGGGCTGCTACCAGCGCCTTCCTACCTTGACCCCCTGACCAACCCCAGCGGCGCCCGCCTGCGCCAGCGCGCGGTGGTGCACGCGATGGTCGCTCAGGGTAACCTCACCCAGCAGGAGGCGAACGCCATCCTGGCCCACCCCACGCCACTGCATCCGGGCTCGGGCTCCAACCTGGCCCCCTACTTCATGGATCAGGTACAGCAGTGGCTGCGCTCCCACTTTGGAGCTTCCTACCCAACCCTGGGCCTTCGGGTGTACACGACCCTGGACCTGCCCCTGAACGAGACCGCCCAGAAGCTGGTCAGCCAGGTGATCGCGGCACGCGCCGCGATGCACATGACCGACGGGGCCCTGGTCGCGGAGAACCCCCAGAACGGCGACATCGAGACCTGGGTGGGCGGAGCCGGGCCGAATGTGCCGGGCGGCCAGATCGACATGGCCGCCGTGCCCAGGCAGACCGGGTCCACCTTCAAGATCTTCACCTACTCCGCGGCGATCGCTTCGCACACGATCACCATGACCACCCCGATCCTCGACAACCGCCTGACCCTACCCTCAGGGGGCCCCGGCGGAGGCCCATACGTGGTGCACGACTACGACGGGCAGTACTTCGGAGTCGTACCGGCTGAGGTCGCGCTCGGGAACTCCCTCAACGTGCCCGCGGTGCGGGTGGAACTGGCGACCGGGATTCCCCGAGTCCTGAGGATGGCCCGTGCGTTTGGCGTCACCACCCTGGACGGCCCCGACTCCTCGTACGGTCCAAGCCTGACCCTGGGAGCCTACCCGATTCCCCTTTGGGAGATGGCTCAGGCGGGGTCCGTGCTGGCGGCGCAGGGAACCCTTCACCCCGCCCGGTTCGTGCTCAGGGTCACCGACCAGCGCGGGACGGTCCTCTACTCGGCGCCGACCGTCACGCGCAGGGTGGTCTCTTCGCAGGTGGCCTTCATCATGAACACCATCCTCTCCCGCAACAGCAATCGCCTGCTGGCGTTCGGCCCCGACACCCCCCTGGTCATCCCGGGCCGAAGAGTCGCGGTCAAGACCGGGACCTCCAACAGTTTCCGGGACAACCTCGCAGTCGGCTGGACGCCGACCCTGGTCGGGGCCGACTGGGTCGGCAACGCCAATGACCAGCCCATGTATGGCGGTGGGATCAATGGAATCAGCGGGGCGGCGATCCTCTGGCACGACTTCATGGAGACCGCCCTCAAGAGCCACCCGGCCCAGTGGTACCAGGTTCCTTCGGGACTGGTTGTCGGCCAGTACCAGGGACAGACCGTGTACTACCTGGCGGGCACCGGGCCCACCAACCAGGTGCTGGGCGGTGGCTCGCTGGGCGGTCCTCCCGGTGGCCCACCGGGTCGCCACGGCAACGGCCCGCCCGGCCAGAATGGGCCGCCCGGCCAAAATGGCCCACCGGGCCAGAACGGCCCACCCGGCCAGGGCGGCCCGCCTGGGCCCGGTGGGCCAGGCGGTTAGCCCGGGGCCGAGCTTCCCTCAGCGCCCCCGGTACGAGGTGCAGGCGCTCAGATCAGAGACCAGATCGTCAGTGCCGCTGCAGCCCCGATCGCCAGGGTCAGGACGAGGCAGCAGCCGAGAGCCTCCATCCCACAGCAACCAGCGCGCCTGACGGCTCGGGCGGCGTGGCGGCCGGTGCGGTGACGGCGAGGCATGGCCGCTACCATAGCGCGGCGCACCACCCGGCCGGGTAGGGTGGTCGGCCGGCTCGCCGCTCCGCCGCTGATTCCCGGACCGGTTGGTCCCTGCTGCTGCAGTTCCGCCCGGTCGCGGGGAGTGCCGGATCGCCCACTCGCCGCCCTTTCCGCGTGGCTGCGGGGCCAGCTCGGACGTCAGGCGCCGCCGCCTCACCCGCAGCCGCGCCTCCGGGAACCCACGATCCCAGCCTTCGATGACCGACCGGGAGAGGGCGCCGAGGAACACATCCATGGACCCTCCACGGGGCCGACTCAACCCGAAGCGGCGGGCACAGCTGGTTCGATCGGCCCAAGCCGTGTCGGGATCATGGCGAGGGCGCGAAGACGCTCAGATGGTGGTGTTCGAGGTAGCGTACGTCGGGCACGAAGACCGCGGGATTTTGGACCGCGTAGCGATAGATCTCGGGCCCGGTCGCCGACCGGTAGTGAAGGATCAGCGCCACCTCCTCCTGGTGCTGGCTGCGAAGGCGGGAGCCGGCCACCACGCCCGCGTGCAGTGAGCCGACCACCTGCACCAGGCAGAGTCCACAGACCAAGGCGACGACCACGGTGACCGCCGGACGGCGGCGGCGGCGGAAGATCTCCACCCAGCCTAGATACACCGCGGCCAACAGCCAGACGTTGAAGACCGTGTAGCGGGAGTCCAGGGCGAAGCCCACGCCCAACTTGGCCCGACCGAGGACAATCGCCAGGTCGATCGCGGCCACCAGCGCGATCAGATAGGCCGGGGCGGCGAGACCCTGGCTGGCCCCCCGATGGCGCAGGGCTCCCAGCCCCACTCCCACCGCCAGCAGCCAGATCACCGCGCCGACCGCGGTCAGCCAGGAGATGCCCAATCCCACGCGGGGCAGGGAGGGGACCACCGCTCCTGCGAGCAGGAGCAGGAATCGGAGGGACGTTTCGGGGTGGGTGATCGCGGTGAAGGCCCCGTGCCCGTCGGTCCCCAGGTGCAGGCCCCCCAGGTAGAGGACCAGGGCGGCCACCCCTATCAACGCCCAGATGATGGGCAGGCGGGGATTCCGGCCCCGGACCACCAGAAGCAGCATGCCGGCCGGCCAGACCGCCATCCCCTGCAGGGATGAGTAGGAAGCGACCAAGCCGAGGAGCACCGCGCCCACCCACCAGGCCGGAGATCGCGAGGACTCCGACCGCACCAGGCACAGCAAGGTGCCCATGACCGCGGCCACGATCAGGTAGAGGGAGATCGCATACCCGTGCAGCGCCGTCACGTACTGGATCAGGCTGAAGCCTACGAAGGCAACTGGGACCATCAGGACCGGCGGCAGGCTCGAAAGCTTCCGGTGCGCCGCCCATAGGGCCAAGAAGCCAATGCAGAGCAGTCCCGCGCCAACGAACATCTCCACCTTGGTGTCGAAATGGGTGGCACGCACCAGGCCGAGCATGAGGAGGTTGGGAAAGAGGACCCGGTTCTGCAGGTGCTGGGCCCAGAGCGCCCCGAAGGTGAGGTGCCCCTGGTCCAGGGCTCGCAGGAGCGGCACCAGGGCCCAGTCGTCCTGGTACGGCACGCTCACCCCGTACTCCCAGATGAACCAGAGGTAGACCGCCAGCGGCACCCCCAAAAGCGTCAGCAGGATCGGCGGCCCCAACCGGCCACGGGCGCCGTCGGCGCGCTGGAGGTGATCCTGATTGTCTATGGGGTGACTCCACAGCCGTGGTCTGCGTCGCGGGACCCTGCTCGCGTTGACCCGGCGAGTGTAGCCAGGAAGCTCGCCCTGACGGTGCCCCGCGCGCCACCGCAGAACCGGGGGGCCTGACCGGGAAGGTCCCCGGAGATGAACCTTGAGCAGCGGACCCGGGGGCGGTCCCCCGGCCCCGGCGGTGTTCGCCGACCCCAGGCCGATTCGGGCCTGGGGTCACCACTGGAGTCGCCAACGGTCAGATGGATGGGGCGATTGGGCACCAGGGTGCGGAGGAAGGCGGGACGCCGGGACCGGCGACCCATGCTCGCCGAAAGTCGCGCACTCGCGACGCTTTGCGGCCCGGTCCTATCCCAGTTGGCTAAGCGACCGGGGCGATTAGGAGACGGACCACGGGGATCTGGCGGTCCGTCTTTTGCTGATAGGCCGCGTAGCGAGGGGCGATGGCGGCGATGCGTCGCAGAGCCGCCTCGCGCTCTCCGGCCTCGAGGGTCGTCGCCACCACGCGCAGACGGCGACGACCGA
>JAJYWT010000088.1 GCA_021791345.1 bacterium | reverse complement strand
CTTCCTTACCAAGGAAGCGCTCTACCACTGAGCTACCTGGGCGTGGGCGGGAGAGGATTCGAACCTCTGAAGGCGTAGCCAGCTGATTTACAGTCAGCCCCGTTTGACCACTTCGGTACCCGCCCGCAGCGGAGTATAGCGGCCTTGGTAGGCTGGTCCTCGGGGCAAGCTGGGCCGCAGCACGGGATTCCGGAGGGGAGACTTTGAGCGTTCCGGAGCGTCTACCTGAGGTTGAGTTCGACGACTTCGCCAAGCTGGACATCCGAGCCGGAGTCGTCGTCGCCGCCGAGCCATTCCCGCAGGCCCGCAAGCCTGCCATCAAGTTGGAGATCGACTTCGGCGACCCTATCGGGGTGCTGCGCTCCAGCGCCCAGCTCACCCGCCACTACACCGCCGAGGGGCTGGTCGGCGCGGAGGTGCTGGCGGTGGTCAACTTCCCACCCCGGCGCATCGCCGGTTTCTCGAGCCAGGTTCTGGTGCTGGGCATGGTCAACCCGGACGATCCGGGCGAGATAGTGCTGGTGCGCCCGGACCGCCCGGGCAGCCGCGGGTGGCGGCTGGCCTAGCCCTTCCGAACTGGCCGGGGCCGACCCCGGGTTGGAGATGGTTTCCGCCCAAACAGCTAAGATCGCATCTGTGGAGAGGGCGCAATCCCTGACAGCCCGAAGGAGGCGGCCATGAGCATCATGCGACGGATGTCGGACCTGGTCCAGCAGAAGGCCAACAAGGTCCTCGACAAGGCGGAGAACCCCAATGAGGCGCTGGACCTTTCCTATCAGAAGCAGATGGAGGGGCTGCAGCAGGTTCGCCGCGCCGTGGCCGACGTGCTCACCTCGGAGAAGCGCCTCGAGCTCCAGCTGGCCCAGCTTCAGCAGAACCAGGAGAAGCTCCAGGGCCAGGCCAAGCTGGCGCTGCAGCAGGGGCGCGAGGACCTGGCCCGGCTAGCCCTGACCAGGGCGCAGGACGCCCAGACCCAGGCCCAGGCGCTGCAGGTCCAGATCGCCCAGATGAAGGACCAGGAGCAGAAGCTGGAGCTGACCGCCCAGAAGCTCCAGGCCAAGGTCGAGGCGTTCAGGACCCAGCGGGAGACCATGAAGGCTCAGTACTCGGCCGCCAAGGCGTCCACCCAGGTGGGCGAGGCCGTGACCGGGCTCAGCGAGCACATGGCCGACGTCAACATGATGCTGGAGCGCGCTCAGGACAAGACCCAGCAGATGCAGGCGCGCGCTGCCGCCATCGACACCCTGGTGGACAGCGGCACCCTGGACACGATCGGCATCAGCTCGGGCGATGACATCGAGCGGCAGCTCCAGAGCGGGCTCACCGAGTCTCAGGTCGACGCCCAGCTGGCGGCGCTGAAGCAGGAGATGCTGCCCGCACCCGCCCCCGCGCCCAGGATCGAGGCTCCGGCCCCACCGGCGGCGGCCGGCGGCAACGGCGTCGGCGCGGCGGTCGACAGCATTGTGGTTCGCATTCAGGGCGAGGACCAGTACCGGCTCAACATCGCCGAGCGGCCCCAGCTGGAGCCGCTGGACAAGGCGCTGTCCGCCGCCGTCGAGGCCAAGGATGAGGCGGCCTACTCAGCCGCGCTCTCGGAGCTGTTGAACTTCGTGCGCTCACACGGGACCAAGCTCCCGGACGACCAGCTGGTGGCATCCGACGTGATGCTGCCGTCCGAGGACATGACCCTGGACGAGGCGTCCGCCCTCCTATCCGGCGACGGCAACGTGGTCGAGGCCGGTAGCCCACAGTCCTGACCACGCCGCGGGCCCGGAACGGTACGGCCTCCGGGAGGCTAACTCAGACGGGCACGCCCCAGAGGGCGTACCAGCGCTCGAGATCGGGCTCCACCGGGAGCTCGCCCTTGGCGACGGCGGCCAGCCGCATCTCCAGCGCGTTGTCCCGGCGGTGGTCCCCGCTGGGCGCGAACGGGTAGAAGGTCGCCTCCTTGTAGCCGTAGATCCAGTAGACCGAGCGCCCGCTCTGGATGAACGGAAAGACTGCCGCCAGCAGGCAGTCGCCGAGGCCCTCGTCCAGAAGCCCCATGGCCACGGCGTGGATCCCCGCCAGGATGGTCTCGAAGTCCTTGCCCTCCACCACCAGCCACTCGAAGCCCAGGTCGTCCTTGACCTCGCGCACGCTGAGGGCATCCTCGGGGGCGGTGGCATCCTGCAGCTTCAGCAACGAGACGGTGTCCTGGGTCAGCTGCTGGAAGCGGCCCGACGGCAGTGAGCGAAAGACGATCCCCACCCGGTTGGCGGGTTCGAGCCCGCCCTCGGTCTGCAGGGTGAGCAACGCCGTGCTCATGGCGAAGATCTTGTCCTCGTTGGACTTGGGAAGCTTGGTGCGACCGATGAGGGAGTCCAGAAAGCCCACAGCGCACCCAACTCTAGCGGGAGAGGCGGGACTCCAGCTCCTGCAGCTTCGCCAGCCGGTGCTCCAAGGAGGGGTGGGTGGAGAACATCTCGGCCAGACTGCCCTTGCCCACCCTGACCGCGGGGAAGATCATGAGCGCATTGGCCGACTGCACCGAGCGCAGGTCCCGATCGGGGATCCTGGTCATGGTCCCGCTGATTTTCTGCAGCGCCGAGGCCAGCTGGGAGGGTTCCTGGGTGATGATCGCGGAGCCCCGGTCGGCGGCGTACTCGCGGTAGCGCGACAGTGCCCTGATCAGAACGAAGCTGATCGCCCACACCACGGCGGCCACCAAGATGATCAGGATCATGCCCTCTCCCTCATCGCTGCCGCGGCCCCTGCCGTAGCCACCCCCGTAGCCGCCAAAGCCTCCGAACATCCCGAACCAGAGCCCCGACTGCACGATCAGCGACGCCACCGTGGCGAAGAAGCCCGCCATCGCCATCACCTTGACGTCGCGATGGATCACGTGGCTCAACTCGTGAGCCAGGACCGCCTCCAGCTCCTTGGGTTCGAGCTGACTCAGAATCCCGGTCGTCACCACGATCACCGAGTTCTTGGGATTCCGGCCGGTCGCGAGAGCGTTCGGCACCGGCGAGTGGACCACCGCCACCTTGGGCATGGGGATGCCCGTCAGCTGCGCCAGCCGACCCACGGTGTCGTGGAGCTGGGGGTACTGCTGGGGGGTCACCATCTGGGCGTGCAGGGCGCTCAGCACCATCCGGTCTGAGAAGTAGTACTGGGCGACCAGAAGGACCACCACCACGACCGCGATCGTCGCGACCTGCACCCGCAGCAGCAGCAGGACCCCAATGAAGATCAGGTAGACCACCGCCAGCAGGAACAGGGTCAGCGCCATCCGCAGGGTCAGCCCGCGGTCAGAGCCGAGTTTGCGCTGCATAGCTCCTCTTATATACCCAAGAGCTGGGAATCTCAGCAGAGCCGATCCGGGCCCGGCCGGTGGTCGCGGGGATCGGCAAGCAAGCTGACGTTAACATGAGCGCACGGGTCGGCGCCCGGACCGGCCCCAGGGAGCAGCGATGCCTGAACTTGAGATCGCGGCGGCGGTGGTGGTTTTGATCTTGGGCTGGCGCTCCCGGATCGGCCGACGGGCCCGCTCCATCGTCGAGCAGCGGATCTCCCACCTCCTGGACCGCTCCGAGAATCCCATAGAGGCGCTGGACCTCTCATATCAGAAGCAGCGGGAGGCGCTGCAGTCGGTGCGCCGTGGGCTCGCGGAGGTGGTGACCTCGCAGAAGCGACTCGAGATCCAGGCGGCCCAGCTCAACCAGGCCAAGGAGCGTCTGGTTCAGCAGGCGCGGGCGGCGCTGCAGCAGAACCGCGAGGATCTGGCCCGAATCGCCCTCACCAGGGCCCAGGCGGCATCGGTCCAGCTCGAGTCGCTGCACCAGCAGATCGCGCAGATGGCCGAACAGGAGCAGCGGCTCGAGCTCACCTCGCATCGGCTGGAGGCCCGGGTGCAGAGCTTCAAGACCCGTCGCGACACCCTCAGCGCCCAGTACTCCGCGGCCCGGGCCTCGACCCGGATCGGCGAGACCCTGACCGGTATCTCCAAGGAGGTTGGCGATGTGGGCATGGCGGTGGAGCGGGCTCAGGAGAAGACCCGGGAGATGCAGGCCCGGGCCGCCGCCGTCGACCAGCTCATCGACACCGGGACACTTGGTACCCTAGGCTCCTCCGACGGAGATGACATCGATCGGCAACTCCGCCAGGGACTCACCGAACAGGCGGTGGAGGCACAGTTGACAAACTTGCGCCAGGAGCTCCTGGACGGGCCATCCGCTACGCCGCGGATCGGCCCGGCGGGATCTTCGGGGGCACATTCGGAAGAGGGAGGCTAAGGGAATGCTGCACCTGATCGCGTTCATCGTCATCGGCGTGGTGATCGGCGCTCTGTTCGTCAGGCAGTCACGGGGCGCCGCCGCCTCGATCCGGGTGATCGCTGGTCTGGCCGGCAGCCTGATAGGAGGCTACGTGTCACTGGGGATCCTGGGCGAGGGGCACATCCGCGGCAAGTACGGCAGCCTGGTGATCGCCATCATCCTCGCCCTGATCCTCTCCGCTTTGGCAACCCGCATCTCCCAGCCCTCCTCGGCCCGCCGCTGACCAAGGGTCGGTCAGCGCGCTCAGCCCGGCA
>JAJYWT010000209.1 GCA_021791345.1 bacterium | reverse complement strand
GGCTCGCCGGGGGCAGGTGTCGGGGCCCGGCTCGGGCTCTCGGCCAGCAGACGCTAATCTGCCACTGAAAGCGCGAAGACGGCGCGCCGGGGTGGCGTAATGGTAGCCGCAGCGGTCTTAAAAACCGTAGGACGAAAGTCCGTATGGGTTCGAATCCCATCCCCGGTACCCCCAGTTTGATCTCGATTCGAGCCCCGATGCCAAGCGGATTGGACGCCACCCAAATGCGCTTGACGGCAACCGTGACGGCAACCCACCGCGCCATTCACCCTGGCCTCCACGCGTTCGCCTCCGATCTGGTGGAGCGGCCTGGGAGGGAGTGGTGCTTTCGGCAGGCTGGTGGTTGAGAGCGCCGACAACACCCTGGACCCAGTCCGACCGACTAACGGACCACACTGGTCCACCCTTCGGCGTCAGCGACTCCGGATGGCCTGATAAGCAGGCGGGCGGAGATTCCCGGGCCTAACGAGCCGACTCGCTCCACACGGTTGGGGGAAGCCTTCCCGCCCAGAGGCGCAGAGCGCCCAGGCCAGTCCCCCACCCGACCGGCGTGCCTACGACAAATCCCAAGATCCACAGCGGTGCCCCGAAGACAAACCGGTCCAACAAAATCGCGGCCCCAAACATCGCGGATGGCATGATGAGGCCAACGGAGACCATGAAGGGCAGTGTCGGTACCTTGCGCGCGTTCGGATCGCTCATTGGCCGACTACCGCGATCCCTTCGTCGCCGTGATCCCAAATTCGGCACCTGGCCGGTGACTTGCCGACCCCTGGAGCACGCGACCCCATTCGGTCATGGGGCCATTCTGCCGCCGTGGCCCGAAGAGCGCAAGCGACTGGGGCGGGCGGTTACCCAGGTTAGCTAGGCGTCCGCCGCTGACCGACCGCACTCCGTGCGCGCCATCACCAGGCGAGGCAGAGCTGACGCCACCAACGCTCGCAGCGGTATCGGTGCTTACGGTTGTTTCGGGCCCCGTACCGCGACCTCGGCCATCCGCTACGCTGGCCGAGAACTCTACGGTGCTGGGAGGTGGCGCAGATTCTGCAAGCAGGCGCCGCAGTCGCCGATATCACCCCCGAGGTGGGCTATCCTCTGGAGGGCTATCACCGCGAAGGGGTCTCCGTTGGAGTCCTAGACCGCTTGGAGGTGGCTGCGCTGGTCCTTGACGATGGCCTCCGACGGGGTGTTCTTGTCGCGGTCGACAATGTCGGACTCTCGGTGCCCCAGACTGCCGCCGTGCGTAGGGCCGTAGCCACTGCCTGTGGCTCCGGCCTGGCCGGCGCGATGGTGTGCTACTCCCACACCCACTCAGGACCTCGGGCCGATCAACCGTATCTGGATCTTCTCTGTGACAGGGCTGGCGCAGCTGCGAAAGAGGCGCTGGACCGAATGGCCCCGGCGGTGGCAGGCTGGGCTGTGGGTAAGGCCGATGCCGGCGTCAACCGGCGCCCCATCGGGACCGAAGGACAGGCGTTCATGGGAACGCGTGCCGACGGCCCACTGGATCCCAGAGTGGGGGTGCTGAAGGTGGCTTCGGCTGCGGGCGACCCGATTGCGGTCGTGGTTCGTTACAGTGCACACGCCAACGTCCTCAAGTCCGACAACCTGCTTATCTCAGCCGACTGGCCGGGTGCTGTCCGGCGAGCCGTTGCTCCCGAGGTCGGCTGCCCGGTTTTGGTGGTGAACGGCTCGGCCGGAGATGTCAACCCCCGGTGGCGAGGAACTCACGATGACCTCGCTCATACGGCCTCAACCATCGGGTCCGAGGCTCTTTCCCTCACCAACCGCAATGGCCCGCTCGCTGAGCTCCCACTCCTGGTAGCCCGGACCTGGTTCCGGCTCGAGCTGCAGGATCTGCCCGATCGCCAACAGGCTAGCCAACTGGCGAAGGAGGCGATGGACAAGTGGGGCGTCGACCCAGCCCCGTGGCTTCGCGCAGTTGAGGACCGCAGAGCGGCGGGCGAGGTGCGGATCACCATCCCGATCGAGGTTCAGGGACTGGGAGTTGGCTCCGGAGTCCTCGTTGGCGTGCCGATGGAGACGTTCACCCAGCTCGCTGTCAGCTTCGAGGCGCAGTTCGCCACCCAGCCCGCCTTCTTCAATGGCTACACGGGCGGCTGGGTGGGGTATCTCCCGGCCGAGGAGGATTTCGCCCGAGGCGGCTACGAGGTCTCGTGGGCACCGATAAGCCATGGGCCAGGTACTGGATGGTTGATGCCAGTCAAGCCAGAAACGGGTAGTGACCTGGTCTGCGAGGCGGCACGGATGGTCGTCTTGAGCAGCCATACAGCCATCTGACTGCAGACCGAGCTGGAGCGGTCGCGAGCCAGGGTCACGGGCAGGAGGGTCGCGATATGTGCTGCGTCCCCTTCATCGTGACCTCGGAGCATCCGAAACGGGGACGGGGTGGAGGAGCTGAGAGGCCCGACCCCGGCGACGACTGAGCCACCGGCGACGCCCCCCAGACGGTTTCCGCAGGCCGCTCGCCGAGACCGCCAGGCTGAGGAGACTGGTGCCGCTCCACCTAGTCCGCGGCCGCGGTGGACGGCTGCCGTGAGCGCGGGACGGTCATCACCGCGCCAGGTCCCAGGCGCGCCTCGGTGTGAAAATGGGCTGGTGAGCGCGAATGGCGATCGCGGCGAAGTCTTGCGCCGGGAGGCCCGTTGCCGCTGATGCCATGGGGTGGCCGCCAGTGGTCTCCCACGAAGAGCCGACAGCCGCGAGCCGCCTTCGGCGCCACCGGCGGCAAGATTCGCGGCGGTCGGATCCACCGTGTAGCTGCCACGCCTGGCGACGGACCGATGGGGTGGGGTGGGAAACCTTTGGCCCACGGCGACACCGAAGCGGGCGTGGGCGGAGGTTGACCCCTTCGATGTCGGCCCGCCATCTGAATGTAGCGTTCACAGTCGGCGGCCGCTGGATCGGTTGTTCTGATCATGTGATGGCGACAGGCTGGGGAATCTCCTGCCTTGCCCCAAGGTCATCGGCGATCGGAGCTGGGCCGGCGCCCCCACGACCAAGCGGGACGGCCCGGTGATCCGGCTGCACAGGACCCCGCCCCCAGCGGCGCAATCGACCAGTCCGACGCGGCCGCGACGACACGCTGGGCTGCGGCCGCGGGTCGCCAGGGCTTCGGCCCTCGTGGCCACGGGTCTGCTTATGGCGGTGGTCAGTGCCTGCGGAGCGCCCCCTCGCACCCACCTCAGGAGCTCCGCAACGCCCGACCTCTCCCCCATCCGAGCGGCGGCCGTCTTGGCCGATCGGTTCATGAGTCAGCTGGTGGCGGGCGACTACATGGCGCAGTGGCGGGAGTTGGCGCCGGCCGCACAGGCCCAGTGGCCGTCAGCCCAAGCCCGCACCGAGGAGCTCAGCGCCAAATTCTCCGGAGCCTCCCGGGTGGTGGCGTTCAGATTGGGCAACCCGCATGGCGGGGCCACCTGGTACAGCCGAGAAGATCCCTCGGTGTCTGTGGCAGGAGCCGTCTCGATCCCGGTGTCGGTGACCTTCCGCGAGCCAGGCCAGGTCACACCGGCCGGGGTTGCCGCCGACTACACCCACCTGCAGCTCATCGTGGCTCCAGGCGGTGGCGCGCGGGCACCGCAGGTGGTCGGAGCGGGCCCAGCCTCGATCGATGCACCGGTGATCGAGCCCGCGAGTGTCCCCGCCCGAACCGCGTCCGTGCCCATCCTGATGTACCACCTGGTCGGCCCCTACCCCGATCGCAGCCACTACACCTCGCAGTACAGCTACGAGATCGATTACGGGCTGACGGTCCCGCCCGGCCAGTTCTCCTCAGAGATGAGCTATCTGGTTCAAGAGGGCTATTCGAGCATCTCCCTGGTCAGGCTCGCCGACTACCTTCTGTATGGCCTGCCACTTCCCGCCAAGCCGGTGGTGATCACCTTTGACGATGGCTTCGCCAACGAGTATCAGTACGCGCTGCCCGTGCTGGAGGCCGACCATCTGACCGCCACCTTCCTCCCCTGCAGCGGTCTCATCGGGATCAAGAATGGCCAGGAGTACTACATGACCGCCAACGAGCTGAGCTACCTGGCCAGCCACGGGTTCTGGGTCGAGGACCACACCTACAACGACGGGACCGTGCTCTGGGGCCAGTCCAACAGCGAGATCCAGTTCCTGGCCGGGCAGACCGCCGCGAAGCTGGAGGGGATCACCGGGTACCCCATTCAGTTCATCTCCTACAGCGGGCTGTGGCCGTACCCCTCTCCAGCCACCACCGGACCGCCGCAGAACCAGCTCTTCTCCCAGCTGGCCCAGCTGGGATACGTCGGAGGCCTCCAGGACAACTGGCTGGGACGCTTCGCATGGTCCGAGACCTCAGGCAATCTCTGGGAGCTGCCCCGTGTCCGCGCCTACCCCCAAGAGCCCACGTCCGTATTCGCCGGACTGTTGGCCTATGGGTGAGGAGCCGGCGCTGGGGGCACGCATAAACTTCTAGCCGACCATGCCAAGATCGAAGTGCACCCCAGCCGATTACCGCCGGAGCCAGGAGGTGCTGAGACTTCCCCACCTGCCGCCGGCGGGGGCGCAGATCCTGATCCAGGCGCTGC